>NZ_JBFBDY010000223.1:0-10057 GCF_040683475.1 Kitasatospora sp. NPDC093558
GTCGCCGGCGCGGTCGGTGCCGGCGTGCGCGCGGCGGGCGCTGTGGCGGCGCCCGGCCCCGGCGTGGGCCGCCTCGCGGGCGGCGGCGTCGCGCAGCCCGTCGGCGAGGTTCTGCATGCCGAGCGCGCCGTGCAGGTGGGCGGCGTCGCCGGCGAGGAAGCAGCGGCCGCTGCGGAAGCGGGCGGCCAGGCGCTGCTGGGCGGTGTGGTCGGCGGCGGCGAGCAGTTCGAAGCGGGGGAGTTCGCCGCACCAGCCGGTGAGGCTCGCGGTGACGCGGTTGAGCAGGGTGTCGCCGGTGACGACACCGGGCCAGGTGGCGTGCGGGTCGACCTGCTCGGTGGGGGCGGGGCGGCCGGGCGGCAGGCGCCAGTCGAGCCGCCAGACGCCGTCCGGCAGGGGGCGGGCGGAGGCCTCGCGGTCGCCGCGCCAGGGCGGCTCGCGGTGCAGCCGGGCGCCGTCGAACGGCAGGTCGACCCGGACGGTGGCGATGGCGTTGCGGTCGACGGCCGGGCGGCCGGGGAAGCGGATCTTCAGGAGCTTGCGGACGGTGGAGCGGGCGCCGTCGCAGCCGACCAGGTGGCTGCCGCGCCACCAGGTGCTCGAACCGTCCTGGGTGCCGTGGGTGCGGACGCCGACGCCGTCGCGGTCCTGGACGAGCTCGGTGACGCGGCTGAGCGGGACGAGCTTGACCAGTGGGGTGCCGGTGAGGGCGTCGCGCAGGCCGCGCTGGAGGCGGTGCTGCGGCAGGTGGAAGGTGGGCGACTCGGTGAGGTCGATCCGCAGGACCTCCTGGCGCCGCCGCCAGATGGCGAAGGAGTCCCACAGGGCGGAGTCGGAGACGGCCCTGGGGTAGCCGATGCGGGTGAGGAAGGCGGTGGAGTCGGCCCCGAGGACGACGCTGCGCGGGGCCTCGGGGCACAGGCCGGAGCCCTCGTCCAGGACGACGGTCGGCACCTCGTGCCGGGCAAGGGCGAGGGCCAGGGCCAGACCGACCGGTCCGGCCCCGACCACGATCACCGGGTCCATGCCGAGCCCTCCGGGCGCGGGTGGACCGTTCGGGCCCGGAAGGCCGGGCATGGGCAGGCCGTCAGGCTGGCGTCATATGCCGCGTGGAAGCTCCCGGGAGGTGTCACGAAGAGCAATGCAACAGTTCACCTGCGTGTCCGTCAAGCAGCAGCCGAAGTGCGCCGGTTCGCGCCGCGACGGCCGCGTGCTTCGATCCACCGGGCGAGCGCGGTGAGCAACAGGCACATCGCGACGTAGATCGGACCGATCACCAGGACCACCGGGATGTAGGGGAAGCCCGCGGCGTTGATCGGCTGGCTCGCGATCGACTTCCCGACGAACAGCAGCTCGTGGTAGGTGATGATGAAGCCGAGCGAGGTGTCCTTCAGGGTGACGACCAGCTGGCCGATCATCGTCGGCAGCATCGAGCGGACCGCCTGCGGCACCAGGATGCCGGCCATCACCTGGGTCTTGCGCATCCCGAGGGCGTAGGCCGCCTCGGCCTGGCCGCGGGGGACGGCGTTGACGCCGCTGCGGATGATCTCGGCCTGGACCGCGCCGTTGTAGAGGGTGAGGCCGAGCACCAGCGCCCACATCGGCTCCTTCGCGAAGAACGCGTAGTAGAGCGCGACGATGAGGATCAGCAGGGGCATCGCCCGGAAGAACTGGACGATTGCGGTGCACACCCAGCGCACCGGCTTGTGGTCGGAGAGCCGCCCGGCGGCGAGCAGCGACCCGAGGGTGAGCGAGAACAGCGCCGCCAGGCCGAAGGCCTCCAGGGTGGAGACCAGGCCGTCCACGATCCGCTGCTGGATGGTGTTGTACTGGAAGACGTCCCAGAGCCCGGCGTCGAACTGCCCGTTGTCGGCGAGCATCATGACGGCGTACCCGAGCAGGCCGGCGATCGCGAGGAGCGACAGCACGCTGAACAGCCGGTACCGCGCGCGGGCCTTCGGGCCGGGGGCGTCGTAGAGGACGCTGGCGGTCGAGCCGCGGGTGAACAGGTTGCTCATCGGGCCACCGCCAGTCGGGACTCCAGGATGCGGAACAGGGTGGCGACCGCCGCGCTGATCACCAGGTAGGCGCAGGCCACCCAGAAGAAGATCGAGAAGATCGAGTAGCCGCGCTCGGAGAAGGTCTGCTGAGCGCTGTACAGCTCGGTGACGCTGAACGCGCCGGCGATCGCCGAGTTCCTCGGCAGGGCGATGAACACGCTGCTCATCGGGCCCAGCACGGTCCGGGCGGCCTGCGGCAGGACGACCAGGGTGAGGGTCTGGCCGAAGGTCATGCCGAGGCTGCGGGCGGCCTCGGCCTGGCCGAGCGGCACGGTGTTGATGCCCGAGCGCAGCACCTCGCAGACGAACGAGGCGGTGTACGCGCCGAGCGCCAGCGTCGCGAAGGTGAGGTGCTCGAAGTGCACGTCGAGCGCGGGCAGACCGAACTCGACGGCGAAGAACAGCAGGGTCAGCGGGGTGTTGCGGAAGATCGTCACCCAGCCGGTGCCGAAGGCGCGCAGCACCGGGACCGGGGAGACCCGGAAGGCCGCCAGCAGGGTGCCCAGCAGCAGGGCGAGCAGGGCGCTGAGCGCGCTCAGCTCGATCGTCTGCAGGAAGCCGTCGCGGAACAGCGCGAAGTTGCCGTCCTCGAACAGGAAACCCATCCGGCGGCCCTCCTCTCAGGAGTGGTAAGGGAATTCGGGCGGGTGGATCAGTAGCGGTCGAGGGCCGGCGGGGTCGGCGCCGAGGAGCCGGAGAGGCCGAGGGTCGCGTCGTACGCCTTCTTCCAGTCGCCGTTGTCCTGGTGGGCCTTGATGGCGTCGCTGATGGCGTTGCGCAGGGCCGCGTCGTCCTTGTTCAGGCCGACGCCGTAGTTCTCCTTGGTGAACGGCTGGCCGACCACCTTGAGCTTGGGCGCGTACTTGGAGGCGTAGCCCTTGAGGATGGCGTCGTCGGTGGTGACGGCGTCGACCTCGCCGGACAGCAGCTTCTCGACGCAGGCCGAGTAGGTGTCGAACTGCGTGATCTTCGGGTTGTACTGCTGGATGTTCTTGATCGAGGTCGAGCCGGTGGCGGTGCAGACGTTCTTGCCCGCGACGGAGTCCTTGCCGGTGATGTCCTTGTTGTCGGCCTTCACCAGCAGGTCCTGGCCGGCGATGTAGTACGGGCCGGCGAAGGAGACCGTCTTCTTGCGCTCGTCGTTGATGCTGTAGGTGCCGACGTAGAAGTCGATCTGGCCCTTGGCGATGGCGGGCTCGCGCTGCGAGGAGACCAGGGTCTGCCACTTGATCTGCTGCGGGGTGAAGCCGAGGTCGGCGGCGATCATCTTGGCGATCTCGATGTCGAAGCCGCTGCGGTCGCCGCTGGCGACGTCCTCCCAGCCGAGGAACGGCTGGTCGGCCTTGGCGCCGATGATCAGCTGGCCGCGCTTGCGGGCCTCGGCGAGCACCGCAGAGTCGACCTTGACGTCGGACTTGACCGTGTAGGTCGGCAGCGCCGGGGCGCCGCTGGGGGTCGCGGCGGCGTCGGGCGATCCGTCCTTGCCGCACGCGGCGGTGGCGGTGAGCGCGACGGCACAGAGCGCGACGGCGAGGGTGCGACGAGTCCTCATGAGGGTTGTTCTCCTGGGGGCTGGGCCACGGGTTCAACCGGGCGCTGGCGTCTGGGGTTCGTGCGCAGGGGCGGGCGGGCCGGCGCCGTTGCCGGGCCGGCCGCGCGCGGCGCGGGGAGACGGGGCGTCAGTGGTGCAGGATCTTGGAGAGGAAGTCCTTGGCGCGCTCGGAGCGCGGCGCGGTGAAGAAGGCGTCCGGGGTGTTCTGCTCGACGATCTTCCCGTCGGCCATGAACAGGACCCGGTTCGCGGCGGAGCGGGCGAAGCCCATCTCGTGGGTGACCACGACCATCGTCATGCCGTCGGCGGCCAGCTGGCGCATGACCTCCAGCACCTCGTTGACCATCTCCGGGTCCAGGGCCGAGGTGGGCTCGTCGAAGAGCATCACCTTCGGCTTCATGGCCAGCGCGCGGGCGATCGCCACGCGCTGCTGCTGGCCGCCGGAGAGCTGGGCCGGGTACTTGTCCGCCTGCGCGCCGACGCCGACGCGCACCAGCAGCTCCCGGGCCGTCTTCTCGGCCTGCGGGCGCGGGACCTTGCGCACCTTGACCTGGCCCATGACCACGTTCTCCAGCACGGTCTTGTGGGCGAACAGGTTGAAGCTCTGGAAGACCATGCCGACCTCGGCGCGCAGCCGGGCCAGCTCCTTGCCCTCGGCGGGCAGCGGGCGGCCGTCGATGGTGATCGTGCCGGAGTCGATGGTCTCCAGCCGGTTGATCGTCCGGCAGAGCGTCGACTTGCCCGAGCCGGACGGCCCGATCAGCACCACGACCTCGCCCTGGGCGATCCGCAGGTCGATGTCCTGGAGCACGTGGAGTGCGCCGTAGTGCTTGTTGACGCCGTCCAGGACGACCAGCGGAGCGGCTGCGGGGTTCGCGTCCGCGATCGGATTCCCGGTCATCGCGCCTGCTCCCTCGTTCGGCCCGTGAAGCGTGAACTCCCTTGGGCGGCAATGGTGGTACGAAATCCAGGGGCCGCAGCCGGCGGAGCCGCAGCCCCCGGTGGGCCGACCTTAGGAGCCGTGACGAGCCCCCGTCAGCCGATCTGAGCGGAACTTGAGCATCACGAAACGGCCACACGACGCTCGCACGCTGTTCGTGAGGCCGCGATCGGGGCACGGTGGAAGCGGGCGGCGCCCGCGTGGTGCGTCCCGCAGGGGGCCCGCGGGACGGCCGAGCCTGGCGCCCGGCGGCCCGCTGGCCCATACTGCGCAGGACCGGGACCGACCGAGCGGCCCCGGTGATCACCGCCCGGGGGAGCACCCGGGGCCCCTGGGACGTCGGGGAACGGGGAAGGAGGAGACGTGCGACTGCTGCTCGTCGAGGACGACGAACGCGTGGCCGCCGCGCTGGTCGCGGTGCTGGGACGGCACGGGTTCCAGGTCCGGCACGCCCGCAGCGGGCACGAGGCCCTGGACGCGCTGGTGCCCGACGGCAACGAGCCGTACCGGGTGGTGCTGCTCGACCTCGGGCTGCCCGACCGCGACGGCTTCGAGGTGTGCAGCCGGATCCGGGCCGGCAGCGGCGTCCCGGTGATCATGGTCACGGCCCGCGCCGACATCCGCTCCCGGATCCACGGCCTCAACCTCGGGGCCGACGACTACGTCACCAAGCCGTACGACATGGGCGAGCTGCTCGCCCGCATCCACGCCGTCGCCCGGCGCGGCGCCGCGCCCGCCGCCGTCTCGCCGGCCGCGCCCGACGCCGTCCCGCAGCAGCGCGGCCCGCTGGAGTCCCGCGGCATCCGGATCGACCGGGAGCGCCGCCGGGTCAGCGTGGACGGCCGCGACGTGCCGCTCACCCGCAAGGAGTTCGACCTGCTCGCCCTGCTCGCCCAGAGCCCCGGCGTGGTCTACCGCCGCGAGCAGATCTTCAGCGAGGTGTGGCGCAGCGGCTGGGAGGGCAACGGCCGCACCCTGGAGGTCCACATCGGCTCGCTGCGCAACAAGCTCGCCCTGCCCGGCCTGGTCGAGGCCGTGCGCGGGGTCGGCTACCGGCTGATCCCCGAGTCCCCGGCGCCCGCCCCGGACGCGCCCCCGGCCGCCGCGGAGCACTGACCGCACGTGCGCAATCGCCTGCTCGGCATCCTGCTCGCCCTGATGGTCTGCGTCCTGGCCGCCCTCGGGCTGCCGCTCGCGGCGGCGGTCGCGGCGGCCCAGCAGACCAAGGTGGTCGTCGACCGGCTCGACGACGCCGCCCGCTTCGCCCAGGACCTGCCCACCTCCGGCACCTCGGACGCGGCGCGCAAGGGCGACCCGGGGCCCGCCCCCGGCGACCAGAGCCGGCGCAACGCGATCGACGCCGAGGTCGCCCGCTACCACGACCTGTACGGCGTGCGCCTCGGCATCTTCCAGCGCGACGGCGTCCCGATCGCCGCCGCGCCGAAGGACTGGACGGTGCCGGCCGGCGGCTCCGGCGCCCAGGCCTTCCAGGAGGCGCTGGACGGGCGGCGCAGCCACAACCCGCCCCAGGTCTGGCCGTGGACCGACGACCGCACGATCACCGTCGCCACCCCGGTGGTGCGCGACGGCGACGTCGTCGCGGTGGTGCTCAGCGAGTCGCCGACCGGGGCGCTGCGCACCCGGATCCTGCACGGCTGGCTGGTGATCGGGGCCGGCGAGGCCGCCGCGATGATCGTCGCCGTGCTGCTCGCCGTCCGGCTGACCGAGTGGGTGCTGCGTCCGGTGCGCACCCTGGACCGGGCCACCCACGACATCGCGACCGGGCGGATGAACGCCCGGGTCGCCCCCGGCGGCGGGCCGCCCGAACTCCAGCGCCTGGCGCACTCGTTCAACGAGATGGCCGACCACGTGGTGCTCGCCCTGGACCAGCAGAAGGCGTTCGTCGCGGACGCCTCGCACCAACTGCGCAACCCGCTGGCCGCGCTGCTGCTGCGGGTCGAGCTGCTCGGCCTGGAACTGCCCGAGGGGCACGAGGAGGAGCTCGGCGGCGTCCGTGAGGAGGGCGCCCGGCTGGCCCGGGTACTGGACGATCTGCTCGGCCTCGCCACCGCCGAGCACGCCCGCCCCGAGCCCGAGCCGACCGACCTCGCCGCGCTCACCCTCGCCCGGGTCGACGCCTGGCGGCCGGTCGCCGTGCAGCACGGCATCGAGCTGCGCTGGGACGGCCCGGCGCTCGCGCTCGGCATGGCCGACCCGATCGGCTTCGGCTCGGCGCTGGACGCGGTGTTGGACAACGCGCTGAAGTTCTCCCCGGAGGGCAGCCGGGTGCGGCTGCGGGTCGCGGTGCGGCGCGACGAGGTCGCGGTGACGGTCAGTGACGCCGGGCCCGGCCTCACCGAGGAGGAGCTGTCCCGGGCGGGTGACCGGTTCTGGCGCAGCCCGCGCCACCAGAACGTGGACGGTTCCGGGCTCGGCCTGTCCATCGCCCGGACCCTGCTGCTCGCCGGCGGCGGCTCGCTCGGGTTCGCCCCGGTCAAGCCGACCGGGCTCGCGGTGACGCTGGCCGTCCCCCGGCCGGGGAAGCAGTAGTCAGGGCTTCAGGGCTTCACCGAGCGGTAGTAGCGCATCGCGCCCTCGTGGAGGGGGAGCGGGTCGGTGTACACGGCGGTGCGCAGGTCGACCAGCTGGGCGGCGTGCACCTGGGCGCCGATCTGGTCGCGGCTGTCGATCACCGCCTTGGTCATCCCCTGGACCAGGCCGGGGTCGACGTCGTCCCTGGTGATCAGCAGGTTGGGCACCGCCACGGTGGCGACGGCGTCCTTGGGCTCGGCGTTCGGGTAGGTGCCCTTGGGCATGGTGGCCGCCCGGTAGGCGTCGGTGCCGCCGCCCTCGGCCTTGTGGAGCTGCTCGGCCAGGTCGGCCAGCGGGACGATCCTGATCCGGACGTGGTCGGAGAGGTCGGTCAGCGCGCTGGTGGGCAGGCCGCCGGACCAGAAGAAGGCGTCCACCCGGCCCTCGCGCAGGTCGTCGGCGGCGGCGCCGACCCCGTCCGGCACGCCCTTGATGTCCCGGTCCGGGTCCAGGCCGGCGGCGGTCAGCAGCCGTCTGGTCACCAGGTTCACCCCGGACTGCGGCAGGCCCACGCCCACCCGCAGGCCCTTGAGGTCCCCGGTGCGCTGCACCGGGGAGGAGGCCGGGACGATCAGCTGGAGGTAGTCGTCGTAGAGCCGGGCGATCGCCCGCAGCCGGTCCTTGCCGGGGCCCTGGTAGTCGGCGACGGCGTCGGCCGTCGCTATGGCGAACTGGTCCCGGCCGTCGGCCACCCGCTTCAGGTTCTCGACCGAGCCGTCGGTGTTGTCCAGCGCCAGCCGCACCCCGGGCATCGACCTGGCGACGTGCTCCTGCAGCAGCTGCCCGTACCGGTCGTAGACCCCGCGCTGCACGCCCGTCGCGAAGCGCGTCTCCCCGCGCGGGTAGCCGGGCGAGCGGCCCGCCGACAGCCACCAGCCGCCGAGGCCCGCCAGCAGCAGGGCCAGGACCAGGACCGTCCGCCACAGCGGGCTTCGGGCGGCCGCGCGGAGCACGGCGCCCGGACGTGAGGGAACGGTGGGGGTCATGCAGGGATAGTGCCAGGCGCCCCGGCAGAACGGGAGGGGCAGTCGGGCCGCCGTCCGTGAAAAAGCCCTTCACGCGTGCCCGTACCCTGGTCTGGTGAGCGGTGAGAGCGGATTGAAGAGCTACAAGGTCGTCACGCACGGCTGTCAGATGAACGTCCACGACTCCGAGCGCCTGTCCGGGCTGCTGGAGGAGGCGGGCTACGTCAAGGCCGGGCCCGAGGGCGACCCGGACCTGGTGGTGTTCAACACCTGCGCGGTGCGCGAGAACGCCGACAACAAGCTGTACGGCAACCTCGGGCAGCTCGCGCCGGCCAAGGGCCGCAACCAGGGCATGCAGATCGCCGTCGGCGGCTGCCTGGCGCAGAAGGACCGCGACACCATCGTCCAGCGGGCCCCCTGGGTCGACGTGGTGTTCGGCACCCACAACATCGGCCACCTGCCGGCGCTCCTGGAGCGGGCCGCGGTCGAGAAGAAGGCCCAGGTCGAGATCCTCGAATCGCTGGAGACCTTCCCCTCCACGCTGCCCACCCGCCGCGACTCCGCGTACGCCGCCTGGGTCTCGATCTCGGTCGGCTGCAACAACACCTGCACCTTCTGCATCGTGCCCGCGCTGCGCGGCAAGGAGGAGGACCGCCGCCCGGGCGACGTCCTCGCCGAGATCGAGGCGCTGGTGGACGAGGGCGTCATCGAGGTGACCCTGCTCGGCCAGAACGTCAACGCCTACGGCTCCGACCTCGGCGACCGCGAGGCCTTCTCCAAGCTGCTGCGCGCCGCCGGCCAGGTCGAGGGCCTGGAGCGGATCCGCTTCACCTCCCCGCACCCGCGCGACTTCACCGACGACGTCATCGCCGCGATGGCCGAGACGCCGAACGTGATGCACCAGCTGCACATGCCGCTGCAGTCCGGCTCGGACCGGGTCCTCAAGGCGATGCGCCGCTCCTACCGGCAGGACCGTTTCCTCGGGATCATCCGCAAGGTCCGCGAGGCCATGCCGGACGCGGCCATCTCCACCGACATCATCGTGGGCTTCCCCGGCGAGACCGAGGAGGACTTCGAGGAGACGATGCACGTCGTCCGCGAGGCCCGCTTCACCAACGCCTTCACCTTCCAGTACTCCAAGCGCCCCGGCACCCCGGCCGCGGAGATGGCGGACCAGGTGCCGAAGGCCGTCGTGCAGGCCCGCTACGACCGGCTGATCGCGCTCCAGGAGGAGATCTCCTGGGACGAGAACAAGAAGCAGGTCGGCCGCACCCTGGAGATCCTGGTCGCCGAGGGCGAGGGCAAGAAGGACGACAAGACCGACCGCCTCTCCGGCCGCGCCCCCGACAACCGCCTCGTGCACTTCAGCCGGCCCGCCGAGCCGGTGCGCCCGGGCGACATGGTGACCGTCGAGATCACCTACGCCGCCCCGCACCACCTGCTGGCCGAGGGGCCGACCCTCGCGGTGCGCCGCACCCGCGCGGGCGACGCGTGGGAGAAGCGCCAGGCCAAGCCCGCCGCCAAGCCGGCCGGCGTGATGCTCGGCCTGCCGGGCATCGGCGCCCCGGCGGCCCTGCCGCTGGCCGCCCCGGCGGGCGGCGCCTGCTGCGGCGACTGACACCGCGCTCCGCACGGCGGCCCGGCGGGACCTTCCGGTCCGGCCGGGCCGCCGTCGTTCGCGGATAGAGTGATCCACATGCTGGTAGCCGCCGCCGTGTGCCCCTGTCCGCCGCTGCTCGTCCCCGAGGTCGCCGCGGGGGCGGCGAGCGAGCTGGACGCGCTGCGGGCCGCGTGCGAAGAGGCGCTGGCGGCGCTGGTCGCGGCCGGGCCCGAGCTCGTCGTGGTGGTCGGCGCCGGGCCGCAGGCCGAGGTGTGGACCGAGGGCGGGGCCGGATCGTTCCACCGCTACGGGGTGCCGCTGGTGGCCAGGCTGCCCGGCGGCCGGGTC
>NZ_JBFBDY010000224.1:0-9991 GCF_040683475.1 Kitasatospora sp. NPDC093558
CGGCGGTCGTGTCGTGCCCCGCGCCCCAGCCGCCGAGCGGGCGGCCGGCGCCGAACGGGTGCTGGGAGCCGGCGGTGCCGTACGGGTCGTGGGCGCCCGCAGCGGGGACGCCGTGGGTCGGCGTCGCGTACGGGTTCGCGACCGGCGGCACGGCCGGAGCGGCCTCACCGACGGGAGCCGCGGGGGCGACGGGCGCGGCCTGGGCGACGGGCGCAGCGGGCGCGGCCGGGGCGACGGGCGCAGCGGCCGGGGCCGGGGCGGGCGGCAGGACCGGCGGCGGCGCGTCGATGTAGCCGGTCTCGGCGACGGGCGCGGCGGGGGCCTCGACGGCCGGAGCGGCCGGAGCGGGCGCGGCGGGGGCCGCGGGCGCCGCCTCCGGCGCGGGGACCTTGGTGAAGGCCATGGTGGGCTTGTGCCCGCCCTCGGCCGGTACGGCGTCCGCCGGCGCCTCGGCGGGAGCGGCCGGAGCGGCGGGAGCGGCCGGCTCGGGCACCCGGCCGAACGCCATGGTCGGCTTGTGCCCGCCGTCGGCCGGTGCGGCCGACGTGGCCGGCGCGGCCGGCGCGGCGTCCGCCGGGGCCTCGGGCTCGGGAATCCTGCCGAAGGCCATGGTCGGCTTGTGCCCGTCCGGAGCCGGGGCCGCGGACGCGGCCTCAGTGCCCGAGGGCTGCTCCCCCTGCGGCCCGGTGGGCCCAACCTCGCGCTCGGTGCTCACGGACGACCTCCATAGCTGACAGAACCAAGGACCATAGTTTTTCGCACTGCCGATTCGATT
The DNA here is from genome assembly GCF_040683475.1 of Kitasatospora sp. NPDC093558. Taxonomy (NCBI): domain Bacteria; kingdom Bacillati; phylum Actinomycetota; class Actinomycetes; order Kitasatosporales; family Streptomycetaceae; genus Kitasatospora; species Kitasatospora sp. NPDC093558. The sequence goes on from NZ_JBFBDY010000224.1 coordinate 776, forward strand.
GCCGTAAGGACCCCTCTGAAGAACTCATAAGAATCCTTAGGCGGGACCGACGGCTCCGCTCGACGGCACGTTCCGGGTGGCGGCTCCCCCACCCCCGCCGGACGTCCCGCGATGCGGACCGCACACCCCGTGGCCTTGGGCGTTCGCCCCGGTGCCGGTTAGCCTGTCGCTCCAATCTGACACGCGGGAGCTTGGACCTTCCAGGCTGAGAGTGCGCTGGTCGACCGTACGCCACGGGATCGTGGGCGGAACGTCGAGGGGGCGCTGACCGCCGGAACCTGTCCGGGTAATGCCGGCGTAGGGAGTATCGGCCATGCCGTCTGCTTCGCCATCCTCTTCTCCGGGCGCGCCCGCGTCCAAGGGTTTCTCCGACACCGCGGTGCTCGACCGCCCGGAGCAGACCGAGGCGCCGCTCGTCCTCGACGCCGAGCCGCCGCGCACGCTGCGCTTCCGCGACCACTTCGCGCTGTGGATGAACCTCGGCGTCAGCCTGATCGGCTTCTCCACCGCCGCCACCGTGCTCGGCGCCCCGGGCAGCGAGCTGTCCCTGGCCGCCGCGGGCACCGCGATCGTGGCCGGCACCGCGGTGGGCACCGCGATGCTCGGCGTGGCCGCGCTGATCGGCGCCCGCACCGGCGCGCCGGCCATGGCGAACCTGCGCGGGCTGTTCGGCACCCGGCTGTCGTACGTCCCCACGGTGCTGAACATCGTCCAGTGCATCGGCTGGGGCGTGTTCGAGCTGCTGACGATCGCGGCGGGCGCCCAGACCGTCGCCCACACCGGCGGCTACCGCTGGCTGTTCGTCCTGCTCGCGGGCGGGCTGACCACCGTGCTGACGATCTGGCCGCTCGGCTCGATCCGGGTGCTGCGGCGCTTCGTGGCCGGCGCGGTCGCCGTCGCGATGGTGTACCTGACGGTCCAGCTGGGCCGGCACGGCGTGCCCGACCCGGGCGCGGGCAACTGGCACGGCTTCCTGGGCGCCACGGACGCGATGATCGCGGTGTCGATCTCCTTCGTCCCGCTCGCCGCCGACTACACCCGGCACTCGCGCACCCCGCGCTCGGCGTTCTGGGGCAGCTTCTCCGGCTACACCTTCGCCCAGGTGTGGTGCTACGCGCTGGGCCTGATGGCGCTGCTGCAGTCGGACGGCGACCCGAACAAGATCTTCGACTCGTTCCTCGGCGTCTGGGCGGGCTGGCTGTTCCTGCTGGTACTGGTGCTGCGCGAGACGGACCAGTCCTTCGCGAACGTGTACTCGACCGCGATGTCGGTGCAGAACCTGCTGCCGCGGGCGGACCGCCGGGTGCTGTCCGGCGGGATCGGCCTGCTGACCACCGTGCTGGCGCTGCGGATCGACAAGTTCACCGACACGTACACCAACTTCCTCGGCCTGATCGGCTCGGTCTTCGTGCCGCTGCTGGCCGTGCTGGCGGTGGACTTCTTCTTCGGCGCCGGCCGCAACGGCTGGAACCTCACCGCCGAGGCGCCCTCGCGCTGGCTGATGCTGCTGCCGTGGGTGCTCGGCTTCGCGGTGTACCAGTTCATCGCGCCGACGCCGGTGGCCGGCTGGTGGACCGACTTCTGGACCTCGGCCCAGGAGGCGCTGCACTTCACCCCGCAGGAGTGGACGTCGGCCTCGCTGTTCGCCTTCGCGGTGCCGGCGCTGGTCACCTGGGCGCTCACGCCGCTGAGCCGGCGCACCGGCCGGCAGTGACCGACCGGAGGCGAGGCCGGCCCCTCAGGTTGGGACCGTCTTCGCCTCCGCGTCACCTGCTCCGCCTATCGTTGACCGCGTGACCAGCCCAGATCTGTCTTCGACGGCCCCGCGCACCGCGCCGTCCGTCCAGGTAGTCGCCCACCGCGGCTCCTCGGACGCCCTTCCCGAGCACACCCTCGCCGCCTACCGGCGGGCCCTCGAAGAGGGCGCGGACGCCGTCGAGTGCGACGTCCGGGTGACCGCCGACGGCGAGCTGGTCTGCGTGCACGACCGCCGCATCGGCCGGGTCTCCAACGGCCGCGGCACCGTCTCGGCGATGACGCTCGCCGAGCTGCAGTCGTACGACTTCGGCGCCTGGAAGACCGGCAGGCCCAGCACCGACCCCGAGCTGCGCGGCGTGCTGACCCTGGAGCGGCTGCTGGAGCTGGTCGTGGACTGCGGGCGCCCGGTGGACCTGGCGATCGAGACCAAGCACCCGGTGCGGTTCCGCGGCCGGGTCGAGGCCGAACTGCTGCGGATGCTCGAACGGTTCAAGATCTCCGGCACCCGCGAGGGCGACCGCCCGTCCGCCCGGATCATGAGCTTCTCCTCGATCGCGCTGGACCGGGTGGCCGCCGCCGCGCCGGACTACCCGCGGGTGTTCCTGATCGAGCGGATGCTGCCGCTGATCGGCCAGCTGCGCGAGGGACGGTCGCTGCCCGGCGGGGCGCGGATCGCCGGGCCCGGCATCGACCTGGTGCGGGCCAAGCCTGACCTGGTGCCGCGGCTGCGCGAGCTGGGCCACGAGGTGCACGTGTGGACGGTCGACGAGCCGGCCGACGTTGACCTGTGCCTGGAGCTCGGGGTGTCGGCGATCATCACCAACAAGCCCGCGCAGGTGCTGGCCCAGCTCGGCCGGAGCTGATCACCGAACCGGCCGTCGAACCCGATCGCCAACCTGATCGCCAACCCGATCACCGACCTGATCGATCCGGTCGGCATTCAAACCTTCCGCGCACGTTTTTTGCCGGAAATCGTGCGCCGCCACGACGGAGGGTGAGCGGGGAATGACCTCCCGCCCACCCTCGGTCGCGGTGCCCGAAATGGGCCCGCGGGATCGTCGCGCGGTCGTTTCCGACGCATTACCAAGGGGCATCCATCCCTCGGCATACGCTGAAGGAGGTCCGGGGGTGGCGTTGATGGTGGCGCGCGAAGTGCCGACTTCATCGACCATGGCAGTGCCGCACGGCCCAGCGAGTGTCGGGGTCGCACGGCGCCGACTGCGTCGAGATCTGGGTGATCGGCAGATACCGGAACCGGTCATTGATGATGCCGTACTGATCCTTTCCGAACTGTTGAGCAATGCGTGCCGGTACGCCCGGCCGCTCGGCCCGCTGCCCGCGCTCGGCCGCGGGGCCAGGGCCGAGGTCGTGGACCAGGTGCTGGTCGGTCTGCCCTCCGGGCCGCACGCCGGTGCGCCCGCAGGCCGGGACGCCGAGCAGTCCGGCGACGGCGACGGCGTGCTCGTCCGCTGGCAGATGCACGCGGACGGCGTGCTGACCCTGGAGGTCACCGACGGCGGCGCGCCGACGCGGCCCGAGCCCGGCAGACCCTCGCTGAGCTCGCGTGGCGGCCGCGGCCTGGGCATCGTCGACCAGCTCGCGAGCGACTGGGGCGTGCGCGACGCGCCCGGCGAGGTGACGGTCTGGGCCGCGCTGCCCGCCCGCGCACGGCACGCCAGGCGCACCGGCGGTGACGCCCGAAGCGCCTGAGCACCCCGCCCGCACCGTCGGAGCGCCCCCGCCGCGGCGCTCCCGCCCCGGCGCGTTCCCGCGCGCCGGGGGAACGTCAGTAGGCTTCCCGGAGCAAAGGACCACCGTCCCCGGGAGAGCCGCACCATGGGCAAGAAGGCCGCCAAGAAGGCGCCGCAGCGCCAGTCCACCACCGCCGTCACGGGCGAGATCCCCGTGGTCGGGGCCCGCGACGACTGCCCGTGCGGCTCGGGCCGCCGGTACAAGGCCTGCCACGGCCGGGAGGCCTCGCACGCGGTGCAGGAGCTGGTGCACCGCCCGTTCGAGGGCCTGCCGGGCGAGGCCGACTGGGTCGCGCTGCGCGAGCTGGTGCCCGCCGCCACCGTGCCGCTGACGCTGGCCGCCGGGGTCGCCGAGAGCGCCGTCGGCGAGGTCCCGTCGGTCACCCTGGCCACCGTGCTGCCGCTCGCCTGGCCGGCCCTGCGCCGCCAGGACGGCTCGATCCTGCTCGGCCTGCAGACCCAGTCCTCCTCGGGCGACCTGAGCCGCGACCTCGGCGACGCGCTGGAGCTGGCCCTGGCCGTCGAGCCGGGCAGCCCGGTGCCGGCCCGCCGGACCGTCCCGGGCGGGCGCCGCCTGCAGGACCTGCTGGACGTCACGGCGGACTTCACGCCCGCCGTGCACACCGGCTTCGAGTTCTGGCTGGAGGACGCCGAGACCGCCACCGGCGAGGTCGCCGCCTCGCTGGAGCGCGCCAACGCCTCGGCCATCCCGACCGAGAAGCTCACCGGCGTCGACGCCGCGTACTGGTGCGGTACCCCGGACAAGAACCACCTGCGCTGGGTGATGACCGTCCCCGAGGAGCAGCTCCTGGACGCGCTGGCCCGGCTGAACGCGGCCGGCGAGGCCTCGCTCGGTACGGACACCCGCCTGGTCGGCTCCTTCCGCGCGCACGGCCTGACCGTCCCCGTGTGGGACCTGCCGCTCGCCATGACGGCGGCCGACTGCGAGAAGCCCGCGGCCGAGTTCGCCGAGCGGCTCGCCGCCGTCCTCGCGGCCCCGGCACCCCTCACGGCCGACGAGCGGCGCGCCCGCGCGAACCTGGTGAACCGTCAGGTCACCTTGAACTAAAGCCCGCAGGAACGAGGTGATACGCGTCACATTGTCGCCCTGAACCGCAATTTCCGGGCGTGGAGGGCGTCTTGGAAATTGGCGCGGGCGCGGATCCTTGTTACTGTCTAAAGAGTCCGGTCGCTGGTGCATCCCCCGTCGCCAGCGGCCGGATCTTTTGTTTTTCCGGGCGGACGGCGCCGAAGCCCGCCGCCGGGCGGCCCGGGACCGGCCGTCGGACGGCCGGTCAGTAGGCCGAGCGCCCGCTGTCGAGGCGGACCGTCGCCTCCACCAACTCCCCCAGCAGCGGCCCGACCTGCGGCAGCCACACCCCGCCGTCGGCCGCCCGGCGCGGCTCCAGCACCCAGCGCACCGGGCCCGCCCCGGCACCGGGTGGCAGCGGCAGGAAGCCGCCCGGGCCGTGGTAGTGCAACGAGCCCGGCACCCAAGGGAGTTGGGCGAGCATCTCGCCGAGCGCGTCCAGCGAGTACGGCGCCACCAGCAGCGCGTAGCGGCCCGGCATCGCCAGCACCGGCCCCAGCGGCAGCCGCAGCGCCCCCAGGTAGGCGAGCGCCCTGGCCCCGGCCAGGGCCGGCAGGCTCACCGCCGAGACCGCCCGCCCGGTCGCCGCCAGCACCGGCGCGTCCGGGCTCTGCCGCTCCCACCACCAGCGCACCATCCGGGCGTCCGTGGTGGCCGCCAGCAGCGGCGGGTCGTGCGGGTGCGCGCCCGGCACCGGACAGTCCTCGTCGCCGCACGAGCAGCGCCCGCCGGACAGCACGGCGCCCGGCACCACCGGCCAGCGGTGGTCGACGGCCGCCGCCAGGGCCGCGGTCAGCCGGGCGGACCGGGCCGCGGAACAGCCCCTCGGATCCTCACGCATGGCGCTCGTTCCTTTCCCTGACCGCTCGGTTCGCTCCGGCCGCCGTCCCGTACCGGGGCCGCGTCCGCCGGGGTCGCCGCGCGGGCCGCGGCGGCGCGGACCGGGGGCACGCGGCGGGCGGGCGGTACGGCGGACGGCGCGGCGCGGACGTGGAGCACGGTGTGGAGCACGACATGAGAGGGGCCGCGCACGGGAACAGCCCTCGGAACGAGAATCGCGTATGCGCCCGGATGGACGCCGCCCGGGCGCGCTTGGTTCCACCGTACGAGTGAGTGACATCCGGCCAGCGCGGCATCCGGGCGGCGAAAGCATACGATCCGGACGGCCGCCGGGTCCGTCCTCTCGGTTCTGCCCGCTCCCGGGCCGCTCCATTCCTCCCGTCCGGAACGGCGCGCGTACGAACCGGGCGCGCCGCCCGTCCGGGTCGCAGGGGAGGGGGAACCGGCCACCGGCTCGTCCCGGATCTGGACATGCCCCAAATGGCCTGTGTAGAAGTGGTGCCATTGCTGTCGATCAATGACGAGTAGTAGCGATTCGAGGCGAAACACGCCCTTTGGCCGTGCTCGCCCCACATCGGCCGTCCCTGGGGGTTCCGCATGACACGTAGCACCGCGTCAGGAGTGCCGGCATGACCGAGGCCCACCCGTCGTTGTCCCACTCGTCGCCGACGACCGGTTCACCCGCCGCGCCGGACGGGCCCGGCTACACCGGCGGGCTCTCCGTCCTCGCCGCACTCGTCGAGCCGCCGGGCCTGCCCGGTCCCGCCGAGGCCCAGGACGGTGCGGGGGAGTCCCGCACGGCGCCGTCCACCGGGGTGCAGGACCGTTTGGCCGGACGCCTGTCCGATTTCACCAGCCTGCACGAGCACACCGAACGGCTCGCCCGGGCCCGTGGCCTCGACGCCACCCTGGCCGCCGTCCTCGCCTCCGGCGCCGACCTGCTCGGCGCCGCCCGCGGCGTCCTGGTCACCCGCCGGCCCGGCGGCGGCCCCGGCCAGCCGCTCGGCCTCGGCCTCGACCGCGCCAGCCTCGGCGCCCTGGAGACCGTCCCCTTCGAGCAGAGCCTGCTCGCCCGCCTGCTGCGCGACCGGGACCGGCCCGAGCGGCTGCACTCCCCCGACCTCGCCGAGGACCCGGCCACCGGGGCCCGGCTGCGCGAACTCGCCGCCCAGCTCGGCCTCGGCGGCTGCTACGGCCTGCCGCTCGCCACCGAGGAGGACGGCCCGCTCGCGGCCGCCGTCTGGTTCTACGACCGGCCCGCCGAGCCCACCGAGCGCCAGCGCGAACTCGCCCACCGATACTGCCGGTTCGCCGCCCCGCTGATCGCCAAGCAGCTGGAGGCCGACAAGGTCCTGCGCACCACCGAGGCGCTGCGCCGCGGCCTGCTGCCCGACCGCCTCCCCCAGCCCGCCGGCCTGCGGCTGGCCGCCCGGCTCGTCCCCGCCGCCCTCGACCGCTCCAACGGCAGCGACTGGTACGACGCCATCCCGCTGCCCGACGGCACCGTCGGCCTCACCGTCGGCTCCGTCTCCGGCGACGGCCCCGGCGCGGGCCCCGGCTCCGCGCCCGGCGCGGCCGCCGCGATGGGCCGCGTGCGGGCCGCACTGCGGGCGTACGCGGTGCTGGAGGGCGAGGACCCGGTCTCCGTCCTCGGCGACCTCGAACTGCTCCTCAAGACCACCGAGCCCGCCCGCAGCGCCACCGCCGTCTACGCCTGGGTCGAGCCCGACGAGCGCCGGATCACCCTGGCCGGCGCCGGGCACTGCCCGCCGGTCCTGGTCAACCGGCACGGCGCCGAGTTCGTCGAGACCTCGCTCTCCGCGCCGCTCGGCATGCTCGCCTGCTGGGAGGCCCCGGGCGTCGAGTTCACCGCCGAGCGCGGCGACACCCTGCTGCTCTACACCGAGGGCCTGGCCCGCCGCTGCGGCCCGACCCTGCACGCCGGGCAGGCCAACCTGCGCCGGGCCGCCGCCGACGCCCCGCGCGACGTGCGGATCGACCCCGACCGGCTCTGCGCCCACCTGCTCGCCGTCTGCCCCAACCGCGAGGACGGCGCCGGCGCGAGCGCGGCCGCCGACGACCTGATGCTGCTGGGCGCCCGCTTCGAGTAGTCCTTCCGGCCCCGAACGAGTGGGCGACCGGGCGTCCGTACCATGGGACGCACGGCCGCCCACGTGTGTCGCGATCCGACATCCCCCCACGGGCCGGCCGCACCACCCCCAAGGAGGCGTTGTACGTGACCGAGGACCGCACCCCGGCGGTGGCCGAGAACCCCGAGGCCACCGGCGGCGAGGAGCCGAAGCAGTTCAAGGGCCGCAAGAACGGCCTGTACTCCGAGGTCTCGGACGAACTGGCCGCCTCGATGAAGTCCGGCTGGGCCGACACCGAGCTGCACGGCCTCGCCCCCGTCGCGCAGGCCCCGTACGCCGCCGAGCGGCGCGCCCGGCTCTCGGCCGCGTTCCCCGGCGAGCGGCTGGTGATCCCGGCCGGCCACCTGAAGGTCCGCGCCAACGACACCGACTACAACTTCCGCGCCGCCAGCGAGTACGTCCACCTCACCGGCGACCAGACCGAGGACGCCGTCCTCGTCGCCGAGCCGACCGGCGACGACGGCCACGAGTTCGGGCTCTACCTGCTGCCGCGCTCGGACCGCGAGAACGGCGAGTTCTGGCTCGACGGCTACGGCGAGCTGTGGGTCGGCCGCCGGCACAGCCTCACCGAGCAGGAGCAGCTGCTCGGCCTGCCCGCCCGCGACGTCCGCAAGGCCGCCGACGAGCTCACCGCGCGCACCGGGGACTCCGCCGTCCCCACGCGGCTGGTCCGCGGCTACGACGACGGCCTGGAGGCCGCCCTCGGCGCGTTCCTGGACGCCGACAAGGACGCCGAGCTGAAGGAGTTCCTGAGCGGCCTGCGGCTGGTCAAGGACGCCTGGGAGATCGGCGAGCTGCGCGCCGCCTGCGACGCCACCGTCAAGGGCTTCACGGACGTCGTCCGCGAGCTCGGCCAGGCCGTCGCCACCTCCGAGCGCTGGATCGAGGGCACCTTCTGGCGCCGCGCCCGCGTCGAGGGCAACGACGTCGGCTACGGCACCATCGCCGCCGCCGGCCCGCACGCCACCACCCTGCACTGGGTCCGCAACGACGGCGACGTCCGCCCCGGCGAGCTGCTGCTGCTCGACGCCGGCGTGGAGACCCACACCCTCTACACCGCCGACGTCACCCGCACGCTGCCCATCGGCGGGCGCTTCGACGACCTCCAGCGCAAGATCTACGAGGCCGTCTACGACGCCCAGGAGGCCGGCATCGCCGCGGTGCGGCCCGGCGCCCGCTTCCGCGACTTCCACGCCGCCTCGCAGCGCGTCCTCGCCGAGCGCCTGCTCGCGTGGGGCCTGCTGGACAGCTCGGCCTACGACGTCGAGAAGGTCCTGGAGCTCGGCCTCCAGCGCCGCTGGACCCTGCACGGCACCGGCCACATGCTCGGCCTGGACGTCCACGACTGCGCCCACTCGCGCCGCGAGGAGCACGTCGACGCGCTGCTGGTGCCCGGCATGGTCCTCACCGTCGAGCCCGGCCTGTACTTCCAGCAGGACGACCTGACCGTCCCCGAGGAGTACCGCGGCATCGGCGTCCGCATCGAGGACGACATCCTCGTCACCGCCGACGGCAACGAGAACCTCTCGGCCGGCCTCCCCCGCCGCGCCGAGGACGTCGAGGCCTGGATGGCGTCGCTCGCCTGACCCACGGATCGGGATGCGCCGGTGGCGGGGACGTCCCCGCC
>NZ_JBFBDY010000225.1:0-9966 GCF_040683475.1 Kitasatospora sp. NPDC093558
GGCGGCACCGGAGCCGGCCCGGTCGCCGCCGGGCAGGCCCGGTGTGCCGTAGGGCGGGGTGCCCGACGGGTAGGCGTCCGGGCCCGTGCGCCGGGGCGTCGGGTGGGCGTTGTCAGATTCGCGGCTGCTCAATGCTGCTCTGCTCCGGGTTCGCGGGCGGGCCGTGCGGCGCGACCGCGGTTCGTGGTCGCCGGGCCTGGGGCGGGCGGCGGTCGGGTACGGCGTTCTGCGGCACCACCATACTGGGAAGAACTGAGCGGTGAACGGGTTGGGACAGATCCCGATACGTCCGGTTCCTCCGGTATGAGAGTACGGCCGTGTGGTCCTGACTGCGCGTCGTGTGCGCTACCGTACGCGCCGCACTCCCGGGTTCAGCGCGGCTGGTTGGGGACCCCGGGGAACCAGCTGGTCCGGGTGGGCAGGGTGGCGCAGATCACGCCCAGGATCGAGCCGGTGAACATCCAGGCGAGGGATGTGGCATTGGGCCACAGCACGGTGTCGCCCTCGGGCCGCGGCACGATGACGAGCACCAGGGCGATGAACCAGCCGGCCGCGGGCAGCGCGGCGCCCAGCCGGGTGCCGGTGACGCGCAGTCCGCCGTAGAAGGTCGCGGCGGTCGCGCCGAGCGCGAGCAGGACCCCCACGGGCGGCCACAAGGCCTGCACAAAGGATCCGCAGACCGAGACCGCGAAGCCGAGCAGCAGGAACAGGACATACGCCACGAACCGGGCGATGCGCGGGGGCTGAGCCTCGGCCAGGCGCTCGTCCCGGGTGCCGAGGACGGCGGCGATCGGCGAGCGCTTCGGGGCTTCGGGCGCCTTCTTGTCGGCGGGCCCGGCGGGTCCGGTCGGCTTGCGGTCGGCGGACTTGTTCATCGGGCGCCCTCCTCGGCGGTCTCGTCCGCGGCGGTGTGCTCGGCGTCCAGGCCGGTGCCCAAGCCGGTGCCCGGCCCGATGTCCAGGCCGGCGAACAGGTCGTCCTCGGGCCGCCCGGGCCCCGCCTGGCCGCGCACCAGCTGGTAGTACTCGGTGGCGACCAGCGGCTGGCCGAGGTGGTTGGAGAGCGCGAACGACGCGCCGTCCACGGTGATCTGGGTGACGTGCGCGGCCATCGCGGCGGCCTTCCGCCCGGCGTACGCGGTGCCGTCCACCGCGGTGGTGACCACCGCGTCGTCCACCACCCCGGGGACGTCCGACGGGACGGCCGTGCCGGGGAAGGCCGCGCGGGCGGCGGTGGCGGCGAGCCCGGCCTCGATCACCGAACGGGGCATCCGGTTCCAGTACACCTTGGCGATCCGCCAGGCCGGGCCGAGCTCGGGCCGGTACGCCGGGTCGGCCGCGAGGTCGTACGCGCGCATCGCGACCCGGTGCGCCTGGATGTGGTCCGGGTGCCCGTAGCCGCCGTTCTCGTCGTACGTGACCAGGACCTGCGGCCGCACCTCGCGGACCACGGCGACGAGGTGGCCGGCCGCCTCGTCCACGTCGGCCCGCCAGAAGCAGCCGGGCACGTCGTTGTCGGCCACGCCCATCATCCCGGAGTCGCGGTAGCGCCCGGGGCCGCCGAGGAAGCGGAAGTCGGCGACTCCGAGGGCGGCCATGGCCCCGGTCAGCTCGCCGATCCGGTGCGCGCCGAGGGTGTCGTCCCGATCGGCCGTCAGGTGGGCGAGCCCGGGCGGGATCACCTCGCCGCCCTCGCCGAGGGTGCAGGTCACCAGGGTGACGCGGGCGCCCTCGGCGGCGTACCGGGCCATGGTGGCGCCGTTGCCGATCGACTCGTCGTCGGGGTGGGCGTGTACCAGGAGCAGGCGGCGTCCGGTGGTCGAGGTCATGGGAGGAAGCCTAACGACCGGCCGGGCGGGCGGGTGAGCGCGCGGGGTTCAGAGCTTCAGGCCGTTGATCATCCCGGCGAGGTTGCTGGTCATCTGGCTGATCGACGGGGCGATGGAGCTGGACGCCAGGTAGAAGCCGAGCAGCGCGCAGATGATCGCGTGCGCGAGCTTCAGGCCGGAGCGGCGGATCAGCACCACCACGATGACCAGCATCAGCATGGCTGCGGAGACGGACAAAGCCATGTCGGCTCACACCCCTTCTCGGGTGCGCCGCCCCCTGGGGAGGGCGGCGGTCGGACCGTGCGGGACTTGCGGCCGGGCGACCGGCGGTCCGGGACGGGGCCGGACGATCACCCGCCCGATCAGTCTTACCCGATGGGTGAGTGGTGCATTACGTTCGGTGAGTCCGCGCGCGCCGGGGTACGGCAGCACTCGTGGGGCGCATGGGCCGGTCGGAGGGGGTGCGGACCTCTTTGGGGCGTACTTCCCGACGATGCTCCGAACGAGTGATCACAACGCTCCCGGCGGCGCGCGCGAGAGGTCGTAGGGTCTGGTGCCATGACCTCCCACACCCCTGCGGACACATTCCCCCGGCAGTACGCGCGGACCCTGCGCTACACCGTCGGCGCGCCCCGGTCGTTCTCCGTCGCACCGGACGGCTCCCGGGTCGTCTTCCTCCGCTCCCTCCCCCAGCCTTCGGCCGGGGGGACCCCCATCGGCAGCTCCCGGGCCAATCTGCTCTGGACCCTCGACACCGCCACCGCCGAGGAGCGGATCGCCGCCGACCCGGCCGTCCTGCTCGGCGGCGGCGAGGAGGACCTCTCCCCGGCCGAGAAGGCCCGCCGCGAGCGCAGCCGCGAGGGCTCGGCCGGGATCGTCGGCTACGCCCTCGACGCCGCCGGCCGGCTGGCCGCCTTCGCCCTGTCCGGCCGCCTGTTCACCGCCGACCTGGTGACCGGCGCCACCGCCGAACTCCCCGCCGAGGGACCGCTGCTGGACCCGCGCCCCTCCCCGGACGGCGCGTACGTCGCGTACGCCAACACCGCCGGCGAACTGCGGCTCACCCGCGCCGACGGCAGCGGCGACCGCGCCCTGGCCGAGCCCGAGGGGCCGAACGTCACCTGGGGCCAGGCCGAGTTCATCGCCCAGGAGGAGATGAGCCGCGACCGCGGCTACTGGTGGTCCCCGCAGAGCGACCGGCTGCTGGTCGAGCGCGCCGACGACACCCCGGTGCGCCGCTGGTGGATCGCCGACCCGGCCAACCCGCAGAGCGAGCCCGCCGAGGTCGCCTACCCCGCCGCCGGCACCGCCGACGCCGAGGTCGGGCTCTGGCTGCTCGACCTGGACGGCGGCCGTACCGAGGTCGTGTGGGACCGTGCCGCCTTCCCGTACCTCGCCCGGGTGCACTGGTCCAGGGGCGGCGTGCCGCTGCTGCTCGTCCAGGCCCGCGACCAGCGCAGCCAGCTGATCCTCGGCCTCGACGTAGCCACCGGCGCCACCGAGGTGCTGTTCGAGGAGCGGGACGACACCTGGCTGGAGCTGTTCCAGGGAGTCCCGGCCTGGACGCCGGACGGCAAGCTCGTGCGCATCTCCGACGAGGGCGGTGTGCGGGCGCTGGTGATCGGCGACCAGGCCGTCACCGGGGACGACCTCCACCTGCGCTCGGTCGTCGCCGTCACCGCCGACGAGGTCTTCTTCACCGCCTCGGGCGGCGCCGCGGAGACCGACCCCGAGCCCGGCTGGATCGCCGTCGGCCGGATCAGCCACGACGGCAAGCGGCTCGGCTGGGAGGCCGCCAACGGCCGCCCGTTCACGTCCGTCACCACCGCCGTGCACGCCGCCGGCATCACCGTCCGCGCCACCGCCGAGCCCGACCTGCCCGGCACCCTCGTCCAGGTCGCCCGCGACCTGCCCGAGGGCGTGGTCGTCGACGACATCGCCACCATCGCCTCCTACGCCGACGCCCCGGTCATCACCGCCCGCCCGGTCTTCCGCTTCGCCGGCGAGCGCCGCATCCCGACCGCCGTCCTCCTGCCCACCGGCTACGACCGCGAGCGCGACGGCCTGCTGCCCGTCCTCATGGACCCGTACGGCGGCCCGCACGGCCAGCGCGTCGTCCAGGCGCACAACCCGCACCTCAACTCGCAGTGGTTCGCCGACCAGGGCTTCGCCGTGATCGTCGCCGACGGGCGCGGCACCCCCGGACGCGGACCGGACTGGGAGAAGTCGATCGCCTTCGACTTCGCCGGGAGCACCCTCGACGACCAGGTCGACGCGCTGCAGGCGCTGGCCGGGGAGTTCCCGCTCGACCTCGGCCGGGTCGCCATCCGCGGCTGGTCCTACGGCGGCTACCTGGCCGCGCTCGCCGTGCTGCGCCGTCCGGACGTCTTCCACGCGGCCGTCGCCGGCGCGCCGGTCACCGACTGGGAGCTGTACGACACCCACTACACCGAGCGCTACCTCGGCCACCCGGCCAAGCGGCCCGAGGTGTACGCGGCGAACTCCCTCACCGGGTACGCGGCCGGGCTCGAGCGCCCGCTGATGATCATCCACGGGCTCGCGGACGACAACGTCGTGGCCGCCCACACCCTGCGCCTGTCCTCCGCGCTGCTCGCCGCCGGCCGCCCGCACACCGTGCTGCCGCTGTCGGGCGTCACGCACATGACGCCCCAGGAGGAGGTCGCGGAGAACCTGCTGCTGCTCCAGGTCGACTTCGTGAAGCGCTCGCTGGGGATGTAGTCCCGCTCCGACCAGCCGACTCGACGGCCGGTGCCCGCACTGTCCTATTCGGCGTGATGGGGGTACCGGCCGCCGGCATGACATCCGTCATGCGGAACGCACGACGGCGGACACTGCCGCCGTACCCGGCCCGCGCGGGACTCTGAGGTGGTGCGAACGGCACCGAACGCGTCACCGGACGCGACACCACCAGGGGAGAGGAGCGGGACGATGGGCACCGAGGTGGCCGCCTTCCGCGGCGTCGGAAAGAGCTACGGGCGGGTGCGGGCCGTCGACGGTCTGGACCTCGTGCTGCGGCCGGGCGAGACCGTCGCCCTGCTCGGGCCGAACGGCGCCGGCAAGTCCACCAGCCTGGACCTGCTGCTCGGCCTGCGCGAGCCCGACCAGGGCAGCGTCTCGCTGTTCGGCACCAGCCCGCGCGAGGCGATCGCGGCCGGCCGGGTCGGCGCGATGCTGCAGAGCGGCGGGCTGATGGCCGACGTCAAGGTCCGCGAACTGGTCAAGCTCGCCTGCGACGTGCACCCGCGCGGACGGTCGGTCGCGGGGGTGCTGACCGACGCGGGGATCACCGAACTGGCCGAGCGCCGGGTCGACAAGCTGTCCGGCGGCCAGGAGCAGCGGGTCCGCTTCGCCCTGGCGATCGCCGGCGACAGCGACCTGATCGTGCTGGACGAGCCCACCACCGGCATGGACGTCACCGTCCGGCAGGCGTTCTGGGCGAGCATGCGCGCGCAGGCCGACGCCGGGCGGACGGTGCTGTTCGCCACCCACTACCTGGAGGAGGCGGACTCGATCGCCGACCGCGTCCTGGTCCTGCACCGGGGCCGGCTGATCGCCGACGGCAGCTCCGCGGAGATCAAGGCGCGGGCGGGGGCCCGCCGGGTGGCGTTCGAACTCCACGACGCCGACGGGCAGTTCGAGGAGTCGCTGCTGCGCACTCTGCCGGGCGGTGTGCAGTCGCTGGACGTCACCGCCCGGGTGCCGGGGGTGCGGACCGTCCGGATCCGGACGGCCGACGCCGACGCGAGCGTCGCCGGGCTCTACCGGGCGGGGCTGTACCCGCGCGGGCTGGAGGTCACCGGGCTGGGCCTGGAGCAGGCCTTCCTGACCATCACCGGCGAGCAGGACGACCAGGACGCAGTGAAGGAGACCGTGCGATGACCACCCTGATCCGGCTGGAGGTCCTGCGGACCCTGCGCAACCGCCGGTACCTGCTCTTCACCATCGCCTACCCGGCGTTGATGTACTTCTTCTTCATCCACGCCTACGACTCCGACAAGCTGGCCGGCGGCCTGCCGGTGAAGACCTACTTCATGGTCTCGATGGCCACCTTCGGCGCGGTCGGCTCGGTGCTCAACAGCAGCGCGCAGCGGATCTCGCTGGAGCGCAAGAGCGGCTGGGTGCGCCAGCTGCGGCTGACCGCGCTGCCCGGCCGGGCGTACACCGTCGGCAAGATCGCCGCGAGTGCGGTGACCACGCTTCCGGCGATCCTGGTGGTGTTCGCGGTCGGCGCGAGCCAGGGGGTGTCGCTGAGCGCGGCGCAGTGGATCGGCCTGGCGGTGGCGCTGTGGCTGGGCAGTTTCGTGTTCGCGGCGCTCGGGGTGGCGCTGGGCTACGCGGCCGCGGCGGACTCGGTCCAGACCGTTGTGATGATCGTCTACATGCTGATGTCGCTGTTCGGCGGGACGTGGTTCCCGGTGAGCGACTCGCTGGAGAAGTTCGCCCGCTTCAACCCGGTGTTCCTGTACAACAAGCTGGCCGACTTCACCCAGCCAGGGCACTCGCTGGACACCGTCGCCGTCGCCGGGCTGGCCGCCTTCCTCGCGGTGTTCGCGGCCGCCGCCACCGTCTTGTACCGGCGTGACACCCGACAGGCATGATGATCCACATGGACGAGACGCACCGCACCCACCGCACCGACGATCCGCCGGAGGTGGGTGCGGCGCGCGCCGCGTTCATGAGCGTGCCCGGCTCTCCGGTGGAGACCAGGCGGCAGATGCTGGTCAAGGTCGCCTGGATGCTGCTGTGGATGACCTACCTGGCCTACCCGGCGGGAGACCTGGTCAACGGCGGCCACAGCCCGGCCGGGCAGGCGCTCGGCTGGGCCTGCCTGGCGGTCTTCGTGGTCTCCTACGTCCTGCTGGTGGTCTTCCGGTCGCAGGCGGGGATGAGGCCGCGGGCCTGCCAGGTGATCGTCGGGACGATGATCGTGCTCGCGGTGGCCTCCTCCTTCGCCCTTGGCGGCGCGTTCCTGACCATGTTCATCTACGCCTCGGTGTGCCTCGCGGTCATCACCCCGCCGAACCTCGCGCTGCGGGCGCTGGTCGGCATGGCCGCGCTCACCGTCGTGACCGGCCTGCTGATCCACGCCGGGAACGACAGCATCTCCACCTTCGCGCTCAGCGCCTTCCTCTCCGGCGTCGCGATGACCGGCCTGCAGCGGCTCGTCGCCACCATGAAGGAGCTGCGCGAGGCGCGGGCCGCCGTCGCCCACCTGGCCGCCTCCGAGGAGCGGCTGCGGCTCGCCCGCGACCTGCACGACCTGCTTGGGCACTCGCTGTCGCTGATCACGCTGAAGAGCGAGCTGGCCGGGCGGTTCATGGACGCCGGGAAGGACGAGGCGGCGCGGGCGCAGGTCGCCGACATCGAGCAGGTGGCGCGGCAGTCGCTGATCGACGTCCGGGAGGCGGTGACCGGCTTCCGCCGGCCCACCCTGCCGGTCGAACTCGCCGCCGCCCGCACCGCGCTGGCCGCGGCGCAGGTGCGGCTGGAGGTCGCACCGGAGCTCGTCGACAGCTGGCCGGGCCTGGCCAACGAGGAGGCGGGCGCGCTGGCCTGGGCGCTGCGCGAGGCCGTCACCAACATCGTCCGCCACGGCGAGGGCGCCACCGTCTGCACCGTCACCGCCGACACGGCGTGGGAGGGCAGCGGCGAGCGCTTCGCCGTCCTGCAGGTCACCGACGACGGCCGCGGACCGGGCAAGTCCTCGGCGGGCAACGGCCTTTCGGGTCTGGAGGAGCGCCTCGCGCTGGTCGGCGGGCGCCTGGAGACCGGCCCGGCGGAGCGCGGCAAGGGCTTCCGCCTGCGCGCGATGGTGCCGCTGCGCGAGGTGTCGACGCCCGTGGCGCCGGCGGCCGAACGGACGTAAGAAGTACGGAGGAGCCCGTGCGCCGGTGCGCACGGGCTCCTCGGTTTGGTACCTACGGGGTGCCACCGGTCACCCCGGCCGGACCGGTCAGCCGCAGGAGCTCGCCACCGCGCCGAGGCCGCTGATGTCGCCGAAGGCCGCCAGCAGGGCCTTCATGCGCTGCTCGAAGTTCTTGCCCTTGATGAGCAGCTTGGCGAGCTTCACCACGCCGCCGATCTTGCGGACCTTCGAGATCGCGAGCGCGTTGCCCGCGATGAAGCCGCCGACGGCACCCACGCACTTGGCGAGGTGCCAGGCGTCGCCCCAGCCCCAGAACTGCGGGGTGACGGCGCCGGCCGCGTCGTCCGAGGAGGTGTCGTCCGCCGCCGCGGTGAGGTAGGCGAGGGCCGATGCCTGGGCGTCCTGGTCGTCGGGGTACATCGCCTGCACGACCTGGTCGAGCGAGGCGTCCTCCGGCAGGTCCGCCAGGCGGTCCTCCAGGCCGTCCTCGACGATCGTCGGGGCGGGCGTGCCCTCGAAGGCCTGGGTGAGGACCTGGGCCTCGGCCGTGGCCTGGGCGAGCCGGACGTTGTGCTGCTCGGTGGCGCTCGCCATGCCCGCACCGCTGCCCAGTGCGAGCGCGGTGACGACCGTGACGGCGGCCATGCGGAGCTGGTTCTTGGTCACTTTCGCTTCCCTGTCTGTTGTGCACACACAGGGGTCCTCGTATCCGTCCGGAAGAAGTGCACGACCGCGCGCAGAATCCCCCGAATCGCGGCGCCGAAGCCCCCGTGCGCGCCGATCCCCGTTGGTCCGGGGCGATCACGGATGATCGCGCCCCCGGCGGTGGTTGAGCCCGCCGGGCCGGACGAGTGGAAACGTAGCGGAAACCGGTTGCCAAGGCCCGTAAATGAGGGTGACCGGACCAACGTGATAGTGCAATTGCCAGCGGCGGACTGCTACTTGATAGTGGTCCGGACCGCATGGGTCCGAGAATCGGGGGAGACGCTGTGCCTGTGCACGGGGAAGACGCGACGTTGACGGCGAGACCGGTCCCGGGGGCCGGGACGGACGCCTACTGGTCCGCCACGACGGGCGGCCTGGTCGAGTACCGGACCGGACTGGAGCGCGCCTGGCTGACGCTCCTGGACTTCGACCCGGGGATCACCGCCTTCGCCACCCGGCCGCTGCGGTTCGGTGCGGTCGACGACGACGGCCCGTGGCGGCACGCCCCGTTCGTCCTGGCGCGCCGCGCCGACGGCCGGAGCCTGGTCCTGGAGACCGAGGAGCCGGCGCCCGGCCACCGGGCCGAGCGGGTCCGGCGCGCCTGCGCCGAACTGGGCTGGGACCACCGCCGGGTGGGCGAGCCGGACCGCCAGCGCTGGGCGAACATCGAGTTCCTCGCCGGCGCGCGGCGCCCGGTCCACCTCGGTGCAGAACTCGCCCCCCGGCTGCTGGACCTGGCCCGCGGCGGCACGACGATCGGCGGCCTGCTGGCCCGCGTGCCGTACCCCGACCTGGCCCGCGCCGTGCTGTTCCACCTGATGTGGCACCACCGCGTCGTCGCCGACCTCGACGCACCCCTGCGGGAGACGACCGTCGTCACGACCGCCGGGGAGCCGGCGTGAGACCGGCCGCCCGCGGACCGTTCCGGCTGCAGTGCGGTGCCCGGCTCTGGCTCGACGGCCGGCCGCACACCGTCACCGGCATCACCGACGACGTGGTCCGGCTGCGCGCGGACACCGGAGCGCTCACCCTGATCGGCGCCGGGGCCCTGCTCGCCGAGCCCACCTTCCGCCCGTACGGCCAGGCACCGGACGGCACGGGCCCCGAGGAGGGCCGCCCGGACACCGGCGCCCTGCTGGACCGGCTGAGCCCCCAGCAGTGGCGTGAACTCTTACGGGCCCAGGAGCACCTCCTGGAACTCACCACCGGCTACCGCTCCGGCAGCCCGGACGACTCCCGGCCCGACGAGCCCCGGCCCCAGTACGCGCCGGGGCTCTCCCTGACCCGCCGGGTCGAGAGCAAGGCCGCCGAACTCGGCTACGCCCCCGTGCAGATGTGGCGGCGCCTGAAGCGCTGGCGGGAGGAGGGCCTGTGGGGGCTGGTGGACCGCCGCTCGCTGCGCCGCTCCGGCCCCGCCGGCCCGGCGGGCGCACCCGCGCAGCCCGACCGGGCCGAGCCGCCGGAGCTCCCCGGCCGGCCCCTGACGGCGGACCGCCCCGGCGCGGTGGTGCTGGTCGACACCGTCGCGCTGGGCGTGAGCGCCGTC
>NZ_JBFBDY010000226.1:0-9962 GCF_040683475.1 Kitasatospora sp. NPDC093558
TGCTCGGCGCCGGTGCATCGGCGCCGAGCAACCAACCGCAACCCACCACCCTCCGGCTCAGTAGCCCAGGGCTCTCAGCGGCGGCGAACCTCGCTTCACTCGGGAGGCTGATCTGTCCTCCCGTGACCCGGTGTCGGCGCGGGTCGTTGGACGATGTGGCGGGAGCGTGCGCCCCGGTGGCAAGGCATCAGCCACCCCCGCCGCGCGGGCCGAGCCACCGTCGGCCGCTTCACGTCGCACTACCGATCCGAAGAGGTCCCGTCATGTCCGAACCCTGGTCCGAGACATCCGCCGCGCCGCAGTTCCCGACCGGCCCGGCCGCCACCCCGAAGAGCCTGCTGGAGCAGATGCAGGAACTGCTCGCCTCCGTGACCGCGGACCTCGCCGAACTCCAGTCCTCCGGCGTCCGCGGCGCCGGTACGGCCGCCTACCCCACTGGCACGGACACCTCCGAGGCTCCGGCCGTCGCACCGGGCACCCGGTAGTCCGGCGCGACGTCCGTCGGCCCGCCCTCACCCGGCGGGCCGAGCCGGACCACCAGTAAGGGCGCACCCTGGCCCGCCGGCTCGGCCTCACCCGCCACGGACCGCCCCGCCGCATGACGGAGCCGTGCCACGAGGTCCTTGCACTCCGCCACCGCGTCGACGGTGTCGATGCACGTCCAGTACACGCTCTCGGTGTCGGCCCCGCAGGCCAGCACCACGAGCGTCTCGCCGAGCTCGCGCAGCAGCCCGTCGAGCGCCCCCAACGTCTCGTCCAGGTCGCCGAGTTCGCCGGGCCGGCCGGACCGGCCGCCGCTCAGCACGGCGGCCCTGACCACGGACCGGTCCAGGCAGCCCGAGGCGAGCGTGCCCGCCTCCGACAGCTGTCTGCCCAACCCGGCCAGCTCCTCGTCGTCCAGCTCCGCCAGCCGCGCCCCCACCGCCTCGGTGAGCAGCGCCGCCCGCCGCGCCTCCGCCAGCACGTCCGGTACGTGCCTGGCCTCGGCCAGGGCGTGCCGGGCCGTCTTGATCAGTCGCAGCGCCTCCATGGCCGCCTCCCCTTCCACTCGCTTTCGCCGTCCGACCACGGCCGCCGCGGGGGCGGTTCGTGGTCACGGCGAAAGCGTGCGCCGAGGGCGGGAGGTGCGCATCGGGGCTTTTGAAAGCTGTGGAAAACCCCGGGGGTGTGGACAACTCTCGTCCCTCGCGGGGGTTACTCGTGCACCTCCGGCTTGACGTACGCGGCCGATCCCGGCACCGGGAAGCGCTCCTCGTTCCGCTCGATCTTGGCCGCGAGCGCCTCCAGCGGGTCCACCCCCACCGCCATGCAGAACTGCACCAGGTACGCGAGGACGTCGGCGACCTCGTCCCGCACCCGGTGGGCGCGCTGCGGGTCGGACATCACCGCGGTCGCCTGCTCCGGCGTCAGCCACTGGAAGATCTCCAGCAGCTCGCCCGCCTCCACGGTCAGCGCCGCCGCCAGGTTCTTCGGCGTGTGGAAGGGCTCCCACTTCCGCGCCGCCGCGAACTCCGCCAGCCGCTGCCGCAGGCTCTCCAACGTCGGTGCCGCGGTTCCGGCACCGGATTCCTCAGGTCGTTCGTTCACGCGTCCAGGTCTACCGCATCCTCGCCCGTCCCCGCCCCGCTGCCGGCGGCAGGAGCAGCGGAGGCAGAAGCGGCAGCGGAGGCAGCAGGGCCGGAAGGAGCCGCCGGATCGCCCTCCCCGCGCCCGCACTGGGCCGGCACCCGAGCCATCTCGGGCCGCAGCACCGTGTGCCCCGCGTCCGGGTCGCGCCGGCACTCGACCAGCATGACCCCGCCCACGGACCCCCCGCCCAGCGCCTCCCGGGCCGCCGCCGGCTCCTGCAGGGCGGCGAGCACCCGCAGCTGGTTGCGCCCCGACATCTCCCGCGCCAGCCGCAGCAGCGAGGCCGTCTGCTCGGTGGACAGCCCGGCCCCGAGGTCCCCCGCGAGCACCGTGAGCTGCCGGTGCGCCCACGGCACCTCGGCGGCCACGTCCAGGTCGAGCACCCCGGCGCCGGTGAGCAGCACGGCGGCGAACGCGAGGTGGCGCAGCATCCCGTCGGAGGCCTGGTCGGCCCCGGTGCGCCCGAGGAGGCCCTCGTCGAAGACCGCGAGGACGCGCTGATCGGTGCCGGTGCCGCGGTGGGCGAGGTCGAGGCCGAGCAGCGGGTGCGGCGCGGCGGACTGGACGACCCGCAGGAGCTGGCCGTAGCGGCGCGGGCACTCGCCGGCGAGCCGGGCGATGACGGCGGAGATGTTGGCGGCGTTGCTGGTCAGGCGGGCCTGCGGGTCGGGGCGGGCCCAGTCGCGCATGAGGGCCGGCACGGGGTGGACGGGGAAGACCTCGCGCAGTGCGGTGAGTGCGTGCTCGGTGGCGGCGAGGACGGTGCGCTCGCCGGGCGAGGATCCGGCGACCCGCAGCGGCAGCTGCGCGGTGATCATGGTGCCGCTGGGGAAGGGCGCCCGGATGTCGCCCTGGCGGGTGTCGTTGTGCCAGCAGACGTTGACGCGCCGGCCGCGGAGGTCCTGCTCGCCGGTCTCGACGAGGGTCCGCCCGTCGAGGCTGAGCGATTCGCGGGCGATCCGGACCGGTCCGTCGGTGCGGATGACGATGTCGACCCGGATGCGGCCCACCGGGGCGCGGACGGTGCAGCCGAGGATGATCGCGTCGCGCCCGTGCGGGACGCACCCGGCCAGGCCTCCGCGGACGGGCCTGGCGAGTTGGCCGGCCGCGCCCGGGAGTCCGTCGAGGGAGTCCGCGATCTCCTCGCCGAGGGCGAGCCGGGACAGGACGGCGAGTCCGTCGAGCGCGTTGGACTTGCCGACGCCGGCCGGTCCGTGCAGGACGGTGAGCGGCGCGAGGGGCAGGGCTGCGCGCCGGTAGGACTTGAAGGAGGTGAGCCGGAGCTCCTCGACGGTGGGGCGCGGCACGGGCGGCCGGTCGGGCGCCGGGGTGTCCGGGCGGGGGTGGGACGGCGAGGCGGTGCGGGTGGCGTCGCGGTTCACCCGTCGGACCCTAACTGCAGGTCAGGCGGCAGAAACGTGCCTGCGCGGCAGATTCATCCCTTCGAGGAGCCGCGCGCACGGCCCGGGCATGGGAGGCGCACAGGGTGCGCACAACGAGGGCGCGCGGAACGGCTTCAGCGCCCGCAGCCGGCCACCATGCGCTGAACCGGCCACCGCGCCCACGGCCCGGCCACCGCAACCACCCCGGCCACCGCACCCCGGACCGGCAGCTCAGGACCGGCAGCTCCGCACCGGCCGTCAGCGCCGGTACACCGCGACCGTCACCGACGCCGTGACTTCGACCGGCTCCGGCAGCCCGGCGAGCGCCGCGGCCAGCCGCTCGGGGTCGGTGTGCCAGGCGCTGGGCCCCATGCCGACCACCGTGCGCACGTCCTGCGGCCCGAGCCGGAGCGTGAACTCCACCTCCCGCCGCCCCTCGGGCGTCAGGTACGGCCCGAGCTTCTCGTCGATCCGCCGCTGCTTCTCCTCGTCGACCGACAGCAGCCCCAGCGCGGCGACGAGTTCGCGCAGGTGCCGCGAGGTCGGCGAGACCAGCAGCAGGGTGCCGCCGGGGCGCAGCACGCGGCGGATCTCCGGCCCGTTGCGCGGCGCGAACACGTTGAGCATCAGCCCGGCGGACCCGTCGAGCAGCGGCAGCGGGCGCCAGGCGTCGCAGACGACCGCCCCGATCCGGGGGTGGGCCTTGGCGGCGCGGCGCAGCGCGAACTTGGAGATGTCGAGCGCGGCGCCCGGGCGGCCGGGCAGGGCGTCGAGGACGTGGGCGAGGTAGTGGCCGGTGCCGGCGCCGAGGTCGGCGACGAGGCCTTCGGGGTCGGCGGCCGCGGCGGCTTCGGCGAGGGCGTCGGCGATGGGCCGGTAGTGGCTGGCGGCGAGGAACTCGGCCCGGGCGGCGACCATGTCGGCGGTGTCGCCGGTGCCGGTGTGGGCGTCGCCGGCGAGGAGGCTGACGTAGCCCTGCTTGGCGAGGTCGTGGCTGTGCCCGGCGGGGCAGCGCAGGGTGCGCTCGTGCCGGGTGAGGGGCTGCGCGCAGTGCGGGCAGGCCAGGTAGGGCTCGATGTCCTGCAGCAACGTTCCGTCTTCTTCTCTCGCCGTGCGCCCCGAGGGCCGTGCCCTGAGGGCCGTCCCGGGCGTTTCCCGAGGTACCCGGGGGTGCCAGCCTAACGACCCAGCCTAACGACCCCGGTCCGCCGCGACGCGCAGGGCGAGGGCGGCCAGCGCTTCGGGGGCGCCCGCGCGGCCGCGGATGCCGGGGAAGGCGTTGACGTCGACGACGACGGGCTCGGCGGGCCCGTCGAGCAGGTCGACCCCGTACACGTCGAGACCGAACACCTCGCCGACGCGCAGCGCGAGGGCGGCCCGGTCGGCGGGCGGCTCCCACTCCGCCGCGGGCCCGGTGTCACCGTCGGGCGGGGCGAGTTCGGAGCGCCGCCGGGCGGCGAACACCCGGCCGTCGACGACCCACAGCTTCTGGTCCCAGCCGGTGCCGTCGAGGAAGGGCTGGGTGACGACGGCCTCGTCCGGCCAGCGCTCGGCGAGTTCGCGCAGCCGCGCGGCGTCGTCGACCCGGGCGACGAGGTCGTGCCGTCGACTGTGGCGGCTCTTGACGACGAACGGGTAGGCAGGATCCGCGAGTTGACCGAGCAGCCCGACCGAACGCGTCTCGGCGAAGGGCAGCCCGGCCGCCTTCGCCAGCTCGGCCATCCGCACCCGGTCCTGGCAAAGCTCGGTCGCCGCAGCCGAGTTGACCACCGGAACGCCGCGCGACTCCAACTCCCATGCGAGCGAAAGCGCTTGCTCGTTCTTTGCCTTCAGAAGGCAGACGTCCCCCGCCCAGGCCGCCCCCGCCCAGGCCGTCCCCGGACCGACGACCTCCACCCCGTGCCCCTGCCCCCGCAGCACCGCCGCCGTGGCGGCCAGCACCGGATGCCCCGGGTCCGCCGTGATCAGCCCGACCCTCACCGCGCACCCCCGCCCGCCGCCACCAGCGCCGGAGCCGGGACCGACACGGCCGTCCCGCCCCGCGCAAGCCGCAGCACCGCCCGTCCGACCCGGGCGACGGCGTCCGGCACCTGCCGGAAGCTCGGGAAATCGTTGACATCGACGACGACCGGCCCGTCCGGCCCGAGCAGCACGTCGACGCCGTACAGGTCGAGCCCGAACACCTCCCCCACCTGCGCCGCGATCCGCGCGACCTCGCCCGCCAGCGGCACCCGCCGTTCCCGCACGGCCTGCGCTGGGTGCAGCGGCGAGCAGCGCTCGGTGGCGTGGAACTCGCCGTCGACGCAGTAGATCTTGAGGTCCACACCGGAGTTGGGCACGTACGGCTGCGCGATCAGCAGCCCCTCCCCCGCGAACGAGGGGCCGAGCGCGAGCAGGTGGTCGGGGGTGCGGACGAGGCGCACGGCGCGGCCGGAGCTGCCGTCGGCCGGTTTGACGACGAGCGGGTACTCGGCGGCGGGGATCTCGGCGAGCCGTTCCCACCGGGCGGCGGCGTACGTGACGGGCACGGGCAGCCCGCGGGTGCGGGCGATGACCGAGGCGAGCGCCTTGTCGCGCACGCCGCGGATCGAGCGGACGTCGTTGACGGTGGTGAGGCCGACGGCGGCGGCCGCGTCGAGGAGGGTGAGGCCGGGCCCGCCGGAGACGGTCTTGAGCACCCACGCGTCGTGACTGCCGGCCCGTATCGCCTCGGAGATGGCGAGCAGCGAGTCGCCGGGGCGCAGCACGTCCACCCGGTGCCCCCACGCGGTAAGTTGACGCGCCACGTCGAGCGGCATGCCGTCGTGCCGGTAGTGCTCCTCCACCAGAAAGCAGAGCCTCATGGGCCTGTCTTCCCCCCTTGCCGTACCGAGTCCGGAGTTTCCGCCGTCCCCCTCGGCAGAGCTGTGAAGGCATCAGCATGTCACGCGGTGCGCGGCCAAGATCGCCGCGGCTGTAAGCGTTCGGCAACAATCACGGGAAGGCCGGTGCGTATCCGGACGACCGTCCGCCGCCCGGCAGGTCAAACCGGTGGCGGACGCTCGCGAGTCCTGCTTGGATGCCGCCGTGACTTCTGTCGATCATGCATCCGCCGGCACCTCCGGCGCCGCCCCGGACCCGCGCCTCCTCGACGAGATCGAGCGCTACTACGACGCGGTGCCGCGCAGCGCCGCACGCGCCGAGGACTTCGGCCCGCTGACCCTGTTCGTCCGCGAGGGCACCGGCTGGCATTACTACGCCCGCCCGACGCTGCGCCACGAGGGGCCCGCCGCGACCGCCGACGACGTGCGCCGAGTGCTGGCGCGACAGCGGGAGTTGGGCGCTCCGGAGGCCTTCGAGTGGGTGGCCGAGCACGATCCCGAGCTGCGCGCGGCGGTCGAGGAGGCCGGGCTGGCGGTGCACGAGCACCCGCTGCTGGTGCTCGGCCCGGAGGACGAGCCGGGCGCCGCACCTGCCCTGGCGGAGCCGGTGGAGGTGCGCGTCCTGGCCGCGGACGCACCGGAGTTGGCGGCTGCGGCGGCCGTCCCGCACCTGGCGTTCGCCGAGCCGGGCACCGGCATCGGCACTGCAGGTGCCGAAGAACTGTCGGCAGCAGAACAGGAGTTGGTGGCGGACGGCGGCGCACAGCGGATCGCCGAACGGATCGCCGCGGGCACCACCGTACTGGCCGCAGCACTGGAGGACGGCACGGCGCTGTGCTCGGGTGTGCACAATCCGGTGGGCCCGGTGACGGAGGTCGCCGGGGTCGGCACACTGCCGACGGCCCGCCGGCGCGGTCTCGGGCTCGCGGTGACGGCGGCGCTGGTCGCCCACGCCCGCGCGAACGGCGTGCGGACGGTGTTCCTGTCGGCCGCGGACGAGGACGTCGCCCGGATCTACCGCCGGGCCGGCTTCCGCCCGTTCGCGACGGCCCTGATCGCCGAACCGCCGACGCCCGACGGCACGGCCCACTGACAACACGCACCCGACGAACGGGGACGGCCCCACGAACGGGGGCGGCTCAAACCGGGACGGCCCGGCGAACGGGGACGGCTCAACGGACAGGGACGGCCCGACGAACAGGCACCCCCGTCAGTCGTCGTCCCCGTCCTCGTCGTCCGCCCCGCTGACGCCCTCTCCCTCCGCCTCGTCCACGACCCACGCGGACAGCCGCTCGGCGACGCCGGACACGCCCAGCCGCCCCTCCCGGATGGCCCGGGCGAGGCTGCGCACCTCGCGGGCGGTGGTCGCCACCGTGCAGCCGCTCGCCACGAGGTAGGCGTAGGCGACGGCGGTGGCGTACAGCTCGTTGGTCTTCTCCAGGGCCGGCACCCGGATCAGCTGGTGCATCAGGGCGGCGGCGCGGTCCTGCGGTTCGGGGTAGACGGCGATGTCGAAGATCTCGGCCTGGTGCCGGGAGACCGCCGCGAGCAGCGATCCGTAGTCGGTGACCTGCGGGTCACCGGGCGTGTACTGCTCGGCGGTCATGAGCAGCCACGAGAGGTCGACCTCAAGTTTCAACGGCGCACGCCCTGGAGGTCACCCGGCTCCGCGGTCTCCGCCAGGAAGGCCGTCTCGTACTCCTTCATGAACTTCGCGGCGGCGTCGACGAAGGCCCGCCCGGACTCGCCCATGTCCTGCTGGACCAGGCGCTCGATGTACTGGTTCATGCTGATCCCCTGCTGCTCCGCCCGCTCCCGGGCCATCTCCGCGGTGGCGGCGTCCACCCTGACGTTCAGCTGCTTTTTACCCATGAGCCTCAAGCTAGCGCTGAAGCGCTAGCACAACAAGGGCGCGGATCCCGCCCCCACACGCACCCGCCGCACGCCCCCGCACAACCCCGGAGGCGCCCCGGACTCATACCCACCGTCCGCCGAACCACCCCCGCCACGACGGACGAGACTTGAAGAGTCCTGCCCCTTCCGAGACTCTGAACACTCCTGAGCGTTCCGTGAAGCGGCACCGACCGGTGTGGAGGCCGGCAATGACAGCCATGTTCGACCAGGAGCTGCGCGAGCAGCTCGCCCAGGCCCGGCGCGACCTCGCGGCGGCCCGGGCCGAAGGGGACGCCGACGGCGTCCAGGCGTACGAGGGCCGGATCGCCGAGCTGCTCCGGCTCGCCGCCCAGCACGGGATCGACCTTCCGCACAGCACCGACGAAGAAGAGCACAACGAGCCCTGACCACCCCCCACCCCCCACGGACGACCGGCACGACCGGCACAACCGGCACAACCGGCCCCGAACGCCGAGGAGGCGGCACCCGGAACACCCGGGTACCGCCTCCCGCGCGTCTGCGCGCCGCTACGTCACTCGGCGGCGCCCCCGACCGGCTCCAGGATCGCCACGCACTCGAAGTGGTGCGTCATCGGGAACAGGTCGAACGCCCGCAGCGAGACCGGCCGGTAGCCGCCCTCGCGGAAGAAGCCCAGGTCCCGGGCGAGGGCCGCCGGGTCGCACGCGACGTACGCGATCCGGCGCGCCTCCAGGCCCGCGAGGTGCGCGACGGTCTCGCGCCCGGCGCCCGAGCGCGGCGGGTCCAGCACGATCAGGTCGGTGGCGGTGATGCCGGTGCGCGGCAGCAGCGTCTCGACCCGGTCGCACTCGATCCGGACGTTGTCCAGCGCGGCCAGGTTGTGGCGGGCGTCGATCACGGCCTGCTTGGCCGACTCGATGCCGAGCACCGCGCCGTCCTCGCCGACCCGGTCCGCCAGCGCGCCCGCGAACAGGCCCACGCCGCAGTACAGGTCGAGCGCGTTCTCGCCCCACTGCGGGTCCAGGCCGTCCAGGACGGCGTCCACAAGGGTGTCCGGCGCCTCCGGGTGGATCTGCCAGAAGCCGCCGTTGCTGACCCGCCAGGTGCGCCCGGCGGCCCGCTCGCGCACGAAGGTGCGCCCGTGCACGCGGTGCACGTCGCCCTGGTCGTCGATCCGGGCGATCGACACCGGCTTGTCCAGCTCGACCAGCGGCAGCTGGGCGCCGGGGCGCGGGGTGAGGACGATCTGCCGGTCCGAGGAGCCGGTCGCGGCGAAGGCCTCGACCGTGGCGACGCCCGGCCAGTCGCGGGCCTCGATGCCGAGCTCGGTGACGCCCTCCGCGGCGATCAGGCAGTGGTCGACCGGCTGGATCTCGTGCGAGCGGTGCTTGCGCAGGCCGACCTTTCCGGTCTCGCCGTCCACCGCGTACTGCACCCGGGTGCGCCAGGCCGGCACCTGCCCGGCCGGGAGCTTGCCGCCGACCGGCTCGACGCTGCCGTCCCAGCCCGCCTCGGCCGGGGTGAGCCCGGCCAGCTTCGCCAGCTGCTCGGTGAGCACCGCCGCCTTGAGCTTGCGCTGCCCGCCGGGGGTCACGTGCTGCCAGTCGCAGCCGCCGCACTTGCCGGGGCCCGCGAACGGGCACGGCGGGGCGATGCGCTCCTTGGCCGGCTCCAGGACCTCGACCGCGTCGGCCCGCAGGAAGCGCGAGGTCGTGGTGCCCTCGGTGACCAGCGCGACCACCTTCTCGCCGGGCAGCGCGTGCCGGACGAACAGCACCCGGCCCTCGTGCCGGGCCACGCAGTGCCCGCCGCCGTGCGCGACCGGGCCGACCTCGACCTCGTACCGCTCCCCGACCAGCGGGTCCCCGGACGGCGTCTCGGTGCGCTGCGCCCGCGGCTGCTGGGCGCGCAGCGCCTTCGGCGGGCGCACGGCCTGCTTGCGCGGCGCACCGCCCTTCCCGGTCGCGGCACCCTTGCCCTGGGAACCCGCCGCACCCTTGCCGGTCGCAGCGCCCTTACCGGTAGCGGCGCCCTTGCCGGGAGCACCCTTACCAGCAGCCGAATCCGCAGCCGAAGCCCCCTTGCCCGAGACCCTCGCCCCCGCGCCGGACTCCGCCACCGGCTCCACCCGCTCGCCCGGAGCCAGCGGCGCCGTCCGCGCCGTCAGCCCGTCGCGGTCCCTAGCCTTGGTCCAGTTGAGGACGGAGGCGGCATGTCT
>NZ_JBFBDY010000227.1:0-9902 GCF_040683475.1 Kitasatospora sp. NPDC093558
CCCCGGCACCGCCGGCAGCGCCACCGCCGCCTCCTTCGACCTCCACGTCTGACCCGACCCCGTCCCGCGTGCCCGGTACGAGCTCCGTACCGGGCACGCGGGACGGCCGCGTCACCCACCAGGGCTTTCCGGCGCACCCGCCGTCGCCGATCAGACCGTCAGCCGAACTCACACCTGAGGAACCGTCATGCGCGCCCACCGCCCCCGCACCCGCTTTAGCCGCGTTCTCCTTCTCGGCGCCGCAGCCTCGCTCGCCTCGGCGGCGCTGGCCGCCGGCGCCGGCACCGCGAACGCGGCGTCCGTGGCCACCTGGGACAAGGTGGCCCAGTGCGAGAGCACGGGGAACTGGAGCATCATCGACGGGAGCCGCACCTACTACGGCGGACTTCAGATAACCCTCTCCAACTGGCGTTACTACGGCGGCCTCGCCTACGCCGCGCGCCCCGATCTGGCGACCAAGCAGCAGCAGATCCTGATCGCCGAGAAGATCCTGGCCGACCAGGGCGCCGGCGCTTGGAGCTGCGGTGCGAAGGCGGGACTGGCCTACGACCACGCGAACCCGTATCCGTCGACGCCCACTCCGGCCCCGACTCCGGCGCCGACTCCGGTTCCGGCTCCGCCGGCGGCGAACAACCGGACGGTGGAGGCGGTTGAGGGTGGTGCGCTGCACGAGGTGTACACGGATGCGGCGGGTTGGCACGACAACGCGGTTGCGGGTGTGGGCGGGGGCATCGGTGCGATGGGCTTCGCGTACAGCCCGTCGGGGGCGCGGGTGGTGGAGGCTGTCGAGGGTGATGGTGCGCTGCACGAGATTTACGCGGATGCGGCGGGTTGGCACGACAACGTGGTTCCGGTGTCGGGGAAGATCGATTCTCTTGGGTTCGCGTATGACCCGAACTCGGGGACGCGGGTGATCGAGGCGGTCGAGGGTGGGCAGATCCACGAGATCTACGCCGACGCGGCCGGGAACTGGCACGACAACGTGATCCAGGGTGTGAGCAACGTGAGTCAGGTGGCGTTCGCGTACAGCCCGTCGGGGACGCGGGTGATCGAGGCCGTCGAGGGCGGTGCGCTGCACGAGATCTACGCGGATGCGGCCGGGAACTGGCACGACAACGCGGTTGCGGGTGTGGGCGGGAACATCAGTGCGCTGGGGTTCGCGTACAACAAGTCGTCCGGTGCGCGGGTGGTCGAGGCTGTTGAGGGCGGTGTGCTGCACGAGATCTACAGCGATGCGTCGGGGAACTGGAACGACAACGCCGTGCCCGGGGTGAGCGGCAACATCACTTCGGTGTCGGTCAAGGTGAAGCCCACCGGCGAGCGCGTGCTGGAGGTCGTGGAAGACGGCGCGCTGCACGAGATCTACACCGACTCGACCGGCAAGTGGAGCGACAACGCGATCCCCGGCACCGCCGGCAGCGCCACCGCCGCCTCCTTCGACCTCCACGTCTGACCCACCCGGACCGTCCGCGGCCTCCCTACAGCGGGGGGCCGCGCCGGGCGTTCAGTGGGACGGGTAGAGGCGTTCCAGGACGACGGCCACGCCGTCCTCGTCGTTGCCCGCGGTGACCTCGTCGGCCACGGCCAGGAGCTCCTCGTGGGCGTTGGCCATCGCGACGCCGTGCGCGGCCCAGCCGAACATCGGCACGTCGTTGGGCATGTCGCCGAAGGCGATGGTGTCGGCGGCGCGCACCCCGAGGCGGCGGGCGGCGACGGCCAGCCCGGTGGCCTTGGACAGGCCGAGCGGCAGCAGCTCCACCACGCCGGCGCCGGCCATGACGGCGCCGACCAGGTCCCCCGCGACGCGGCGGGCGGCCTCGGCGAGGGCGTCGTCGGTGAGGCCGGGGTGCTGGATGTAGAGCTTGCTGATCGGGGTGGCGAGCAGCTCGTCCCGCTCGACCCGGACGACCGGCAGGTCGGAGCCGATCAGCAGCTCGTAGCCGGGCCCGGCGAGGACCTGGCCGTCCAGCCCGTCCTGGCTGGCGGCCACGGCCAGCGGGCCGGTCTCGGCCTCGATCTTGGCGATGGCGAGCGCCGCGAGCCGGCGGTCCAGCGTGAGGGAGGTGAGCAGCTTGTGCGCGCCGGCGTCGTAGACCTGGGCGCCCTGGCCGCAGACCGCTATCCCGGTGTAGCCGATCTCGTCGAACACCGGCCGGGCCCAGACCGCCGAGCGGCCGGTGACGACGATGTGCAGCGCCCCCGCGCCGGTGGCCGTGGCCAGGGCGGCGCGGGTGCGCTCGGAGACGGTCTCCTCGCTGGTCAGCAGGGTGCCGTCGAGGTCGGTGGCGACCAGCCGGAAGGGCAGGCCGCCACCGCGCGGGGAGTCGTCGCCGAGGGAGACGGGGCTGGGGCTGGTGGTGCTCATGGGCCGTGCGTCTCCCGGGAGTTGCTGGTGGTGCGGTGCTGCTACTTGGCGACCGGTTCGAGGACCGTGCGCCCGCCGAGGAACGGCCGCAGCGCCTCCGGCACGACCACCGAGCCGTCGGCCTGCTGGTGATTCTCCAGGATCGCCACGATGGTGCGCGGGACGGCGACCAGCGTGCCGTTCAGGGTGGCGAGCGGGCGGGTCTTGCCCTCCTCGCGCATCCGGATGGCCAGCCGGCGCGACTGGTACTCGGTGGTGTTGGAGGTCGAGGTGACCTCGCGGTACTTGCCCTGGGTGGGGATCCAGGCCTCGATGTCGAACTTGCGGGCCGCCGAGGCGCCGAGGTCGCCGGAGGCGACGTCGATCACCCGGTAGGGCAGCTCCAGCGCGTTGAGGAAGTCCTTCTCCCACTGGAGCAGGCGGCGGTGCTCGTTCTCGGCGTCCTCGGGAGTGGTGTAGACGAACATCTCCACCTTCTCGAACTGGTGGACGCGGATGATGCCGCGGGTGTCCTTGCCGTAGGTGCCGGCCTCGCGGCGGAAGCAGGACGAGTAGCCGGCGTAGCGCAGCGGCAGCTTCTCGGCCTCGATGATCTCGTCCATGTGGTACGCCGCGAGGGGGACCTCGCTGGTGCCGACGAGGTAACGGTCCTCCTCCTTGAGGTGGTACACGTTCTCGGCGGCCTGGCCCAGGAAGCCGGTGCCGTCCATGGCGGCCGGGCGGACCAGGGTGGGCGTGATCATCGGGATGAAGCCGGCCGCGGTGGCCTGCGCGAAGGCCATGTTGACCAGGGCGAGCTCCAGCAGCGCGCCGACGCCGGTCAGGTAGTACGAGCGGGCGCCGGCGACCTTGGCGCCGCGCTCGGTGTCGATCGCGCCCAGGATCTGCCCGAGCTCGACGTGGTCGCGCGGCTCGAAGCCCTCGGCGGCGAAGTCGCGCGGGGTGCCGATCTCCTCCAGCGTGACGAAGTCCTCCTCGCCGCCGACCGGGGCGGCCGGGTCGATGAGGTTCGCCAGCGAGCGGAGCAGGCGGTCGGCCTCGTCCTTGGCCGCGCCCTGTTCGGCGTCCGCGGCCTTGACCTCGGCGGCCAGGTCCTTGGTGCGCTGCAGCAGGGCGGCCTTCTCGTCGCCCTTGGCCTGGGCGACCTGCTTGCCGAGCAGGCGCTGCTCGCTGCGCAGTTCGTCGAAGCGAGTGCCCGAGGACCGGCGCCGCTCGTCGGCGGAGAGGAGGGCGTCGACCAGGTCGACGTCCTCGCCACGGACGCGCTGCGAGGCGCGCACTCGGTCAGGGTCCTCACGGAGCAGGCGAAGGTCAATCACGCGCCCAAGCCTACCGGGCACGGGCTCGTCCACCGATACCGGTTTTTCCCTGGGGATAACTCACCGCCGCCTGTGGATAACTCCTGTGGGGAACCGCCCGGCGGCGAGTTATCCACAGGAGTGGGGCTGGGGCTGTGGATCCTTGCGGAGTACCGTCCTCCGGGTGGTCGAACCGAGGAATTGAGGTTTCAAACCTCATTCGACCTTCTCGGCTGAGGGAATTGAAGCACTCGAACGGGTGATTTGCTGGTAGGCGGGTGACTCTGGCCCGATTAGTCAACTCTGCGAAGCAAACCGATGATCTGACCGTTCTGCGCAGTGGCTATACCGGTTTGTCGACTCATCCCCAGGCCTGTGGATAACTTTCGGCTGTGGATAGCGGACGGCCCTGTGGACAGTGGGTTCCGGCTCCGGACACCCCTGTGGACGACGGGGTGGAGTCACCCGACCGGCCCGGAGATGCCGGGCCAAAACGGTCGGAAAAGGCCGGAAGGACACCGGAAGGACAAAGGGTGTCGCTCAGATGTCGCCGCGCCCGTCGAGGGCGCGCGAGAGCCAGTCGGCGGCCGCGGCGAAATCCCCGTCCGAGGTTCCGGGCCGCTGGTGCGTGGGCGCCTGCCGGTCGGCGCGCGGATAGGAGCCGAGGAAACGCACCTGCGGGCAGATCCGCTTGAGGCCCATCAGCGCCTCGCCCACCCGGCGCTCGGACAGGTGCCCCTCGCAGTCGATGAGGAAGCAGTAGCTCCCCAGCCCCTCGCCGGTCGGCCGGGACTCGATCCGCATCAGGTTGATCCCGCGCACCGCGAACTCCTGGAGCAGCTCCAGCAGCGCACCGGGGTGGTCGTCCGGCAGCCAGACCACCATCGAGGTCTTGTCCGCCCCGGTCGGCGACGAGACCCGCCCCGGCTTGCCGACCAGGACGAAACGGGTGGTCGCGTTCTGCGCGTCGGCGATCTCCTTGACCAGCGGGTCCAGCCCGTAGATCGGCGCCGCGAACTCGCCCGCGAACGCGCCGTCGTAGCGGCCCTCGGCCACCAGCCGGGCGCCGTCCGCGTTGGAGGCGGCCGACTCCCACTGCGCGTCCGGCAGGTTGGCCGCCATCCAGCGCCGCACCTGCGGCTGCGCCACCGGGTGGCTGGTGACGGTCTTGACCTCGGACAGCTCGGTGCCGGGCCGCACCAGCAGCGCGAAGGCGATCGGCAGCAGCACCTCACGGTAGATCATGAGCGGTGCGCCGGAGGCGAGTTCGTCGCTGGTCGCGGTGACGGCGCCCTCGACGGAGTTCTCGATCGGCACGAAGGCGCCGGAGGCCTCGCCGCCGCGCACCGCGTCCAGCACCAGCGGCACCGAGGCCAGCGGCACCAGCTCCCGGGTCGCCGCCTCGGGCAGGGTGCGCAGGGCAGCCTCGGTGAAGGTGCCCGCCGGGCCGAGGTAGGTGTAGCGGGTGGCCGACATGCCGTCTCCGTCTCGTCAGGTCGAAGTAGCCACCATAACCACTCCGTTCCCCGCCCAGGAAAGCGTTCCGATGGGCGGAATCCGCCGCCGTCGACCGGCTGTTCGACGGTCGTGCCGCTCGGCGTGCGGGGCGGGCGGCGGTTCAGCCGTCCAGCAACTGCTGCCCCACGTACCCGCCCTGCGGGGCGCCGGGCGGCACGACGTACACGCCGCTCGCCTCGTGCCGCAGGAAGCGGGAGAGGCCGTCGCCGCGCGACAGCTTGCGCTGCACCGGGGTGAAGCCCTTGCGCGGGTCGGCCTGGAAGGCGAGGAAGAGCAGCCCGGCGTCCGGCGAGCCGTCCGCCAACAGGCCGTCGTGGTACGAGAATCCGCGCCGCAGCATGGCCGCGCCGCCGTTGGAGGCCGGTGCGGCGACCCGGACGTGCGCGTCGGAGGGGATCGCCAGGGCGCCGTCCTCCCCCTGGGCGGACAGGTCCACCGGCGCGTGTTCCCCGGCCCCGGCGGGCGTGCCGAGCGGCGCGCCGTCGGACTTGCGCCGCCCGATCACCCGCTCCTGGCGGTCCACCGGCAGCGCCTCCCAGTGGTCGAGCAGCATCCGGATCCGCCGGAACACCAGGTACGAGCCGCCCGCCGTCCAGGCCGGCTGGTCTCCTCCGGCGGCGGCGAACACCTTGGCGGCGAAGCCGTCGTCGGCGGGTCTGGGGTTGTTGCTGCCGTCGATCTGGCCCATCAGGTTGCGGCCGGTCATCGGGTGCGGGGTGGCGCCGGGGGTGCGGGCGAAGCCGGCGCACTGCCAGCGCAGCGCGGCCGTCCCGGCGGCCTGGCGCTGGAGCACCCGCAGGGCGTGCACGGCCACCAGGGCGTCGTCGGCGCCGATCTGGACGAAGAGGTCGCCGTCGCCGCGCGCCGGGTCGAGCGCGTCGCCGGGGAAGGCGGGCAGCGGTTCGAGGGCGGCCGGGCGGCGGTCGGCCAGTGCGGCCTTGTCGAACAGGGCGGCCCCGAAGCCGAAGGTGAGGGTCAGCGAGCAGGGGCCGGCGTCCAGCGCGATCTGGTTGTCGAACTCCTCGGCCGGCTCCCCGGCGGTCAGCCGCGCCGCCGTGCGCGACCAGCGCTGGAGCAGGCCGCGCAGCCCGTCCCGCCCGGCGCCGTCGGCCAGGTCGAAGGCGGCGAGCTGGACCCTGGCCTGCTGCGGGTCGAGGATGCCGGCCTGGTGCTCGCCGAAGAACGGCACCCGGGCCGCGCCGAGCGCCGGGCCGCCGCCCGCATCGCCGCCGCCCGCCTCGCCTGCGGCCGGGTGGCCCAGGGCGACGGCCCCGGCGACCCCGGCGCCCGCGCCGGCGACCAGGCCCGCGCCGGCGGTGCCGAGCAGCGCGCGCCGGGTGAGGCCGGTCCGTACGGTGGTGCTGTCGGTCATGCTCAGCCGATCTTCAGGGACTGCGTCGGGGTGGTCTGGTCGATGTCGGAGGAGCGGATCTGCACCGACACCACCCAGTTCCCGGCCAGCGGCAGCTGCGCGGTGCCGCTCCAGCGGCCGGTGCCGCCGGGGGTCAGCGGCACGGGCAGCGGGCCGAGGTCGCGGTCCGGCAGGGTGAAGGCGAGCTGCACCTCGGGGACGTCCACCGGCTGTCCGTCCGCGCCGTCGAGCGCGAGCTTCACCTCGTTGGCGCCCGTCCCCGCCGGGTTGACGGTCACCGTCGCGGTGC
Organism: Kitasatospora sp. NPDC093558; assembly: GCF_040683475.1. Classification (NCBI taxonomy): domain Bacteria; kingdom Bacillati; phylum Actinomycetota; class Actinomycetes; order Kitasatosporales; family Streptomycetaceae; genus Kitasatospora; species Kitasatospora sp. NPDC093558. Next base: position 6,843 of record NZ_JBFBDY010000227.1, read on the forward strand.
CCTTGGCGTTCGGCGTGCGGCCCTTGGTGTCGTACGGGAGCTTGAGTTCGAGGGTGCGGCCCGGCTGGGTCTGCACGGGCGCGGTCCCGCCGGCCGCCGGCGCCGCGGCGCCCCCGGCCTTGATCTCGCCCGCGACCCGCCCGGGCGGGGAGTTGGTGAGCATCGTGGTGACCACCAGCACGGCCACCGCGACGGCCGCCTCGACCAGCACCGAGCGGCGCAGCCCGGCCCGGGTCGGGGTCAGTCCGCGCTCGCGGCCGGCGCTCTCCACCGCGGCCCGCTGGCGCTCCAGCTGGGCCTGGCGGACGGGGTCCTCGGAGTGGGCCGCGACGGCGACCGGCTCGGGCAGCTCGGCCGGCTCGACCTCGGCCGCCTCGGCCGGGGCCGCGCGCAGCCGGGCCAGCCAGGAGCGGGAGAGCCAGGCGACGCCGAGCATCGCGACCACGCAGCCGGTCTTCACCAGCAGCAGCCGCCCGTACTCGGTGCCGGTCAGCGCGCCCCAGCTGCCGAGGCCGCGCCAGGACTGGTAGAGGCCGGTCACGACGAGCACGGCGACCGAACCGAACGCGATCTTCGAGAAGCGGTCGACGACCTCCGCGCCGACGCCCTCGCGCAGCGCGACCAGCAGCGAGGCGAGGCCGCCCAGCCAGAAGGCCATCGCGATGAGGTGCAGCAGGCCGAGTGGCAGCGCCAGCCAGACCTGGATGCCGACCGAGGCGTGGTCCGCGCCGACCCACGTCGCCGCGAGGGCGACGGCCAGCACGAGCCCGCCGACGCCGAGCCCGATCCTGGCCTCGCGCTGCGGGCGCTGGGCGGCGCGCTGCTCCAGCGCGCGCAGTTCGGCGGCCTCGGAGTCGGGGTCGTCCCCATCCTCGTGCTTGCTCTCGACCTCGGGCTGCCCGAGCTGGCCGACCAGCAGCGACAGGAACACGCCGCTCGCCGCGAGCAGCAGCAGCCGCGCGGCCAGCGCGGTGCCGATCCGCTCGTCCAGCGTGGCGCGCACCAGCGAGAGGTCGAAGGCCTGCCCGATCCCGGAGCCGCGCTCGTACGGGCCGCGCAGCATCAGCACCGCGACGGTGGACACCAGCAGCGCCACCCACCCGGTCATCAGCAGCCGCTGCACCGGGCGTCGGGCCACCCCGGCGGGCCAGCAGACGAGCGTGAACGCGGCGGCGCCGGCCAGCAGCGCGTACGCGACGTACGCGACGGTGCGCCCGGTGCCGTACAGCGCGGCGACCACGCCGTCCGCCTTGGCGCCCTGGAGCGCGGTCGCGGACACCGAGGTGTCCGAGGGCGCGCCGATGGAGAAGGTGAACGCGCCGCCGACGGGGTGCGAGTCCTCCGAGACCGCCCGCCAGGCCACCGTGTACGTGCCGTTGGCGAGGCCGGGGTTGAGCCCGACCCTGGCCGTGTCGGCCTTGCCGTCGGCGTGCCCCGGGTTGCCGGTGTCCACCGCCTTGCCGGCCGGGTCGAGCACCCGGACGGAGTCGCCGGAGAGCGACACGGCCTCGCTGAAGGTCAGCGTGACCGCCTGCGGGGCGGTGGCGAGCACCGAGTTCTGGTGCGGGTCGGTGGCTTCCAGGGTGGCGTGCGCGGACGCCGGCCCGGCGCCGGCCAGCATCAGCGCGAACAGCGCGCCGAGCAGTCCGAGCAGCCCCGCGGCGCGCCGGGGGGCGGTGCGTGCGGGGGCGGTCCGTTGGTGCGAGGCCTTCTCCATGCTGGCGGAACCCCTAACTCTGGCCGGGACGGTAGGTGAGCTCCTTGACCGGCACCTTGACGGAGATGGTGCCGGACTTGGCGAAGGTCAGGTCGAGCTCCAGCTCGTCCCCGAGGGCCGGGGGCTTCTGCCAGCCCATGATCATGAGGTGGGTGCCGCCCCGGGTGAACTGCAGCGCGCCGTGCGCGGGCACGTCCAGGCGGTCGACCTCCTCCATGCTCGACGGGGTCGACCGGTGCATGGTGACCGACCCGGCGCCCGGGCTGGTCACCTTGACCAGCTGGTCCTCGCCGCCGTCGTTGCGCACGGTCAGGTAGCCGGCCGCCATCCCGCCCGCCGGGGGCAGCGGGATGTAGGAGTCGGCGACGCTCAGCCGGGCCGCCCCGCCCGCGGCGCCGTCCTGGCCGCCCGCCCCGCAGGCGGCCAGGAAGGCGCCGCCGCCGAGGGCCGTCGCCAGCACCGCGCCGGTGAGCGCCGTCCGCCGGAAGCCGCGCACCGTACGTCCGCGCACCGTCCGTTCGCGTACCTTCCGCTCGCGCACCGCGGTCACGCCGCGACCCCCTTGGCGAGCAGCGGCAGGTCGTGCTGGTACGTCTTCACCTCGGTGCCGCTCATGTACAGCACGTGCGCCTTGTCGTCCGAGGGGAGGAAGGCCAGCACCTGCGCGCCGTGGGTGGAGGTGACGGTGCCGTCGGCATTGACGACCGGGTCCTCGATCATGATGCCGAGCGAGCGGGCCGCGGTCTTGACCTTCGCGAGGTCGCCGGTGAGGCCTATGAAGTCGCTGCCCATCGAGTCGAGCCAGGTGCGCAGCACCTTGGGGGTGTCGCGCTGCGGGTCGGTGGAGACGAACACGACGTCGATCTTCTGCCGCTCCTCGGGGGACAGGCCCTTCATCGCGACGCCGATGTCGCCCATGGTGGTCGGGCAGACGTCCGGGCAGCTGGTGTAGCCGAAGAACAGCAGCAGGCTCTTGCCGTTGGTGCGCTGGCGCAGGTCGAAGGGCTGGCCGGAGGTGTCGGTCAGCGTGAGGTCCGGCTTCTCGAAGTTCTTGGCGAGCTTGGTGCCCTCGTACGGCGAGGCGTCCTTCTGCTGCGTCACCTTGGCGGTGGCCGCGTCGCCGCCGGAGGAACCGCAGGCGGTCAGGGTGAGCGCGGCGGCCAGGGCGACGGCGGCCGCGCCGGCCAGGCGGGTGGTGCGGGTGGTGCGGGGCATGCGGGTTCCGATCGTGCGCGGTGGGCCGCCGGCGGGGGGGGGGGCCGGGGGGGGGGGGGGGGCCCCCGCGCCGGGGGGGGGGGGGGGGGCGCCCGGTTGTATGAAAAACCAAGTCAGGGGGTGGGGGT
>NZ_JBFBDY010000228.1:0-9794 GCF_040683475.1 Kitasatospora sp. NPDC093558
CGGGCATCGGCGACTGACGCCCGCTCGCGCTCGTGAGGCCCGGCCCGGGGTCGCTCCCCGGGGCCGGGCCTCCGTCGTTCCCGGAGGGGGCGCCGGGCCGTCGCTCGGCGGGCGCGAAACGTGGCGAAATGCCAGAGTTGTGGGGATCTGCGATATAGCTGGAGCCGTACGACGGGAGACCCGCCCAATGCCTGACACTCCGACGCCCGCGAGCATGCACAAGAACCCCGCGAACGCCCCGGCCTCCGCTCCTTCCCACGCCTCCGGCCCGTCCGGCTCCCCGGGCCACTCCGGCCCGGCCGCCCCGGCCGCCCAGGGTGCGGCCAAGCCGGTCGCCGAGCGCGGCCGTACGGCCCTCGCCGTCGGCGTGGTCGAGAAGATCGCCGGCATGGCGGCCCGCGAGGTCTCCGGCATCCACGCGCTGGGCTCGGGGCTGGCCCGCACCTTCGGCGCCATGCGGGACCGGGTGCCCGGCGGCCGGTCCAGCATCGGACGCGGCATCAAGGCCGAGGTCGGCGAGAAGCAGACCGCGATCGACATCGCACTGGTCGTCGAGTACGGCGTCGTCATTCCCGAACTCGCCCGCCAGGTACGGGAGAACATCATCAACGCGGTCGAGCGGATGACCGGCCTGGAGGTCGTCGAGGTCAACATCGCGGTCAACGACGTGCACCTCCCGGACGAGCCGGAGTTCGAGGAGGAAGAGGAACAGGTGGTGTCCTCCGGACAGCGGCCCAAGCTCAAGTGACGGCCCGGGCACGCGGGATCCGGGGCGCAGGACGAGGGAGTAGCGGATGAACCTGGCCGTGGTCGGCCTCGTGGTGGGCATTGCCCTCGGCTTCGCCGGGTACTTCGGCGGGTTCGCGGCCTTCCTGCTGGTGGGGGTGCTCGGGCTGGTCGGCTTCGTGGTCGGGCGGCTGCTGGAGGGCGACATCGAGCTCCGGGACCTGGCCGACCTGCTCCGCGGCCGCGACCGGCGCCGCTGATGACGGGCCCGGCCGCCCCGGCGGCGCGCGGCCGGATCCGGATCTCCGACCGCGCGTACGCGCGCATCGCGGCCCGCGCGGCCACCGAGGCCCTGGCGGGAGCGTGGGCCGGACGGTCGCTCAGGGGCGCGCTGCCCACGGTGTCGGTGTCGGTGCCCGGCAGCACCGTCCGGGTCCGGATCGAGGTCGAGCTGCCGTTCCCCAGCGATCTGGCCGCGCTCGCCCGGGCCGTGCGCGACCGCGTCGGGGCGCAGGTCAAGGGGCTGACGGGGACGCGGGTTTCGGAGGTGGTCGTGGTCGTGGAGCGGCTGGTGACGGGAGGGCGGTCGTGACGGTGCCGCAGGAGGGGGAGGCGGGGGCGGACGAGGAGAAGGTGCGGCGGCCCCGGGCGGCGCGGACGCCCGAGGCGGCGCTGGTGGCGGCCGGCGTCCTGGTGGTCGCGGGTGCGCTGCTGTACGACGTGGTCTCGGTGCGGACCGGGCACTCCGTGCGGCGGTGGCGGGCGGAGATCGCGGACGAGCTCGCCACCCGTCACCTGGACGACCTGTGGGTGCTGGTCGGCGCCGGGGTGGCCACCGGGCTGGGGGGCCTGCTGCTCTGGCTGGCGTTCGCGCCGGGGCTGCGCCGGTGGCTGGCGCTGCGCCCGCACGGCGGTACCAGCGCGGTGATCAACCGGTCCGGGATCGGGCACCTGCTGACCGACCGGGCGGCCGGGCTCCCGGGCGTCGAGCGCGTCCGGGTCCAGATCGGCCGGCGGCGCGTGCGGGTGCACCTGTACGGGCCGTCCGACCCGGCGGCGCTGCAACGGCAGTTGCGGGACGAGCTGGCGCGGGTGACCTTGGCGCGGCCGTTGCGGCTGGACGTCCGGACGGTGCCGAAGGCGGGGGCGGGCGAGGAAGGGGCGGGGAGCGTCGGCGACGTGGGAGGGGCGGCGGGATGAGCCGGGGGACCGTCAACCGGGTGCTGATCGGGCTGGTGGGGGCGGTGCTCGTGGTGGCCGGGGTGCTGGTGCTGGCCGGCGGGCTCGACCTGTACGGGCGGCTCGGTGTGCACCCGCCCGGATGGTGGCCGCTGACCTCGCCCAACCAGCCCGTGGTGAGCGCGCGTTCGCGGACCCGGTGGGTGGCGAGTGCCTGGTGGTGGCCGACCGTCATCGGCGGGCTGTCGGTGCTGGTCGTCGCCATGGTGTGGTGGCTCGTGGCGCAGCTGCGGCGGACGGGGCTGTCGAGCATCGCGGTGCCGACGCCCGGGGCGGGCGGGCTCAAGGTGCGGGTGAGCGCGCGGGCGCTGGAGGAGGTACTGGAGTCGGGGACCGTCGTGTTGCCCGAGGTCGAGCGCGCCGGCGTGCGCCTGGTGCGCGCGCCCGGGCACCCGCGGCTGCGGGGAGCCGTCCGGCTCACCCCCGGCGGGGACCCGGCCGGGCTGGTGGAGCACTTCGAGACGGGACCGCGGGCCGACGCGCTCGGGAGCCTGGGGCTGCCGGAGCTCCCCGCCGACCTGCGGATCCGGGTGCTCCAGGAGGCCCCCGCCGGTCCGCGGCGCCGTCGGCGGGGACGTCGGCGGAGGCCACCACGGGTGGAGTGACCGGCCGGGGCTCAGAGGGTGCGAAGGGCTCCGCCGTCCACCGGGACCATCAGGCCGGTCAGGTAGGACGCGGCGGGGGAGAGCAGGAACGCGGCGACCTTGCCGAACTCCTCGGGGGTGCCGTAGCGGCCGAGCGGGATGCCGGCGCTGTGGTGGGCGCGCGCACCGTCCGGGTCGCCGGCGAGGGCGTCGAGCTCGCGGACCCGGTCGGTGTCGATCCGGGCCGGGAGCAGGCCGACCACCCGGATGTCGCGCGGGCCGAGCTCGTCGGCGAGCGCCTTGGCGGCCATCGCGAGGCCGGGGCGCAGGCCGTTGGAGATGCCGAGGCCCGGGATGGGCTGGCGGACGGAGGAGGAGAGCACGAAGCCGATCACGCCGCCCTCGCCGAGGGCCGCGGCGGCGGTGCGGGCGATCCGCAGGGCGCCGAGGAAGACCGACTCGAAGGCGTCGCGCCAGGCGTCCTCCGGGGTGGTCTCGACGGAGCCGGCCTGCGGGCCGCCGACGCTGATCAGGACGCCGTCCAGGCGGCCGAAGGCGGCGGTCGCCTCGGTGACGAGCCGTTCGGCGGTGCGCGGGTCGGCGTTGTCGGCGGTCACGCCATGGGCGGTGCCGGGGAGGCCGGCGAGTCCGGCGACGGCCGCGTCCACGGACTCCTTGGTCCGGCCGGTCACCAGTACGTGGGCGCCGTCGGCGGCGAGTTCGCGGGCGGCGGCGAGGCCGAGGCCGCGGGTGGCGCCGGTGACGACGTACGCCCTGTCCTTCAGTCCGAGATCCATGGGGGACATCTTGCCCCGTCGGGGGCGTCCGGCGTGGCGCGGGCGTCCTCTCAGGCGGGGACGGCCTCCGGGGTGACCTCGGGCTCGGCCTGCTGCTTGGCGCGGTCCTTGGCCTCGCGGCGGACGAGGACCCACACGCCGACCGGGATCATCGCGGTGAACAGCCACCACTGGATCGCGTAGGCCATGTGCGGGCCGATGTCGGAGTGGTTGGGCTCGGGGATCAGCGCGGGCTGGTCGGCCGGGGCCGGGGTGGTGGCGGTGAGCTCCAGGTAGCCGCCGAGCAGGGGGGCGCCCGTCTCCTTGGTCTGCTGCTCGGTGTTGATCAGGTTGAACTGGCGGTCGGGCAGGCCGGCGCGGTCCTTGATGAAGCCGCCGCTGCCCTTGGCGGTCTCGTCGGCGCGCATCCGGCCGGTGAGGGTGACCTCGCCGGCGGGGGCGGCGGGGACGGGCGGGTAGTCGGCCGCGCCGTCGCCGGAGGCGACCCAGCCGCGGTTGACCAGGAGGGTGCCCTTGCCGTCGGACAGCTTGAGCGGGGTCACGACGAAGTAGCCGATGGTGCCGTTGGCGTCGGTCCGCTTGCGGACCACGAACTCGTGCGCCGGGTCGTACTGGCCGGTGGCCGTCACCGCGCGCCACGTGAGGTCCGCCGGGACGGCGGTGCCGGGGGCGGGCGACAGACTGTCGAACGGCTCCGGCGTGGCGGTGAGGGCCTTGGCGATGAGCTCGTTGCGGGCCACCCGTGCCTCGTGGCGGTGCAGCTGCCAGAAACCCAGCTTGATCGTCGTGGGGATCAGCAGCAGCGCGATCAGCAGGGTGATCAGCCATTGCCGGGTCAGCAGAAAACGGTACACATGGGAACCGTACGCCGACCTCACAAGCGGCTCACGCACCGGGGTGCGGGGCGACCTCGCGCAGCAGCTGGAGGAAGGCGTCCTCGCCGACGACCGGGGTGCCGACCTCTCGGGCCTTGCGGGCCTTGCCGCTCCAGCTGTTCGGCTCGTTGGTGACGAGGAGGCTGGTGAGCCGGCTCACCGAGGAGGCGATGTGCAGGCCGGCCTCGGTGGCGCGGTCCTCCAGCAGCTCGCGGTCGGTGGCGGTGTCGCCGGTGAAGGCCACCCGCATGCCCTGGACCAGCGGCTTGCCGTCCTCCCAGCGCCCCGGGTTGGGGTAGGGGCACGGCGGGCGCTTCTTGGCCTGGCGGTAGGCGGCGCCGTTCCAGCTGCTGCGGCCGGGGGACACGGGCTCGTCCTCGCCGAGGTCGGTGACCGCGACGCAGGTCTGCAGGGGCAGCGGGACGCCGCCCAGGCGCGCCAGCTCCAGGCTGGGGCGGAACGCCTCGGCGAGCACGCGGGCGTCGTCCAGGGCGTTGTGGGCGTGGCGCTGCTGGACGCCGAAGTGCGCGGCCAGCGAGGCGAGCTTGCCGTTGGGCAGCGGCAGGCGCAGGTCGCGGGAGAGGACCATGGTGCAGATCCGCTGGTCGACCGGGGCGCGGCGGCCGGCCCGGGAGAACTCGCGGGAGATCATGTTCCAGTCGAAGAGCGCGTTGTGGGCGACCAGGACGCGGTCCGCCAGACGGGCGGCGAACTCGTCGGCGATCTCCGGGAAGGTCGGGGCGCCGGAGAGCAGTTGTGCGGTGAGGCCGTGGATCCAGACCGGGCCCGGGTCCCGCTCGGGGTTGACCAGGGTGTACCAGTGGTCGGTGATCTCGCCGTCCGGGTCCAGCTGGTAGACGCCCGCGGAGATGACGCGGTCCGAGCGGCCGAGGCCGGTGGTCTCGACGTCCACCACGGCGAAGCCCCCGTCGGGGGTGGCGGTGCGCTGGGCGGGGAGCCGCGCGCCGAGCGTCTCGGGCTGGATCGGTTGCATGGTCCAACAGGATAAGCGCCGATCGGGTGGCGTACGGCCGAAATGTTCGGGCGGGGCAGCCGGAATAGAGTGTTCCGCATCAGTGTCGTACATGCGGCCGACTCCGAGGACAAGGACGAGAATCCATGCGCGCCACCGTCATTCACGGCCCCAATGACATCCGGATCGAAGAGGTCCCCGACCCGGTGATCCAGCAGCCGACGGACGCCGTCGTGCGGGTCGTGAACGCCTGCATCTGCGGCAGCGACCTCTGGGCGTACCGCGGCGTCGCGCAGCGCGTGGCCGGGCAGCGGATCGGCCACGAGTTCCTCGGCGTGATCGAGGAGGCCGGCGCCGAGGTGCGGGGCTTCGCCAAGGGCGACCTCGTCGTGGCGCCGTTCGTCTGGTCGGACGGCACGTGTGAGTTCTGTCTCGAAGGCCTCCAGACGTCCTGCCCGCACGGCGGCTTCTGGGGCCAGGTGGGCTCGGACGGCGGACAGGGCGAGGCGGTGCGGGTGCCGTTCGCGGACGGGACGCTGGTGAAGCTGCCGAAGGAGGCGGCCGGCGACGAGAAGCTGCTGCCCGGCCTGCTGGCGCTGTCGGACGTCATGGCCACCGGGCACCACGCGGCGGTCTCGGCGCGGGTGCGGCCGGGCTCGACGGTCGCCGTGGTCGGCGACGGCGCGGTCGGCCTGTGCGGCGTGCTGGCCGCGCACCGGCTGGGCGCGGGCCGGATCATCGCGCTCGGCCGGCACACCGCCCGTACGGACCTCGCCCGGCGCTTCGGCGCGACGGACGTGGTGGCCGAGCGCGGCGAGGCGGCGATCGAGGCGGTGAAGGAGCTGACCGGCGGACAGGGCGCGCACGCGGTGCTGGAGGCGGTCGGCACCGAGGAGTCGATGCGCACGGCCGTCTCGATCGCCCGGGACGGCGGCGCGGTGGGCTACGTCGGGGTGCCGCACGGCGGGAGCGCCGGAGTCGATATCGGCCAGATGTTCGGTCGCAACGTTTCGCTGAACGGCGGGGTGGCGCCGGCGCGCGCGTACATCCCCGAGCTGTTGCCGGACGTTCTCTCGGGCGCCATCGAGCCGGGCCTGGTGTTCGACCGGACGGTCGGGCTGGCGGAGGTCCCCGACGGCTACCGGGCCATGGACGACCGGTCGGCACTGAAGGTCCGGATCGCTTTCTGACCGATCCGGCCACATCTGATAGATCGTCATGAGGGGCGTCACCATTGGGCGGTGACGCCCCTTAAGCATGGAATCGGGTGGTTCCGATGTGACGCCAGTGGTGGTTTTCGGCCAATTGGATAGTGCGAGGGGGTGAACAGCTGGCCGATCGCAGTCAACCCCTTCCGGGGTGGGCACGACGCTCCTAGCATTGCGCGGCGCGCATACGGATTGTGACGCCCCTCACCTCCGAGCGTCCCCCTTGTGCGACCGCTACGCCGAAGGAGTGAGGAGTACAGCGTGGAATCGCCGCCGATCACCACTGCCCCTACGGATGTCCAACTCATCGACGAGAGCGAGGAGTTCCGGGCTCTGCGGAGTTCCTTCCGGAACTTCGCCTTCCCGGTCACCATCGGCTTCGTGCTGTGGTACCTGCTCTACGTCCTGCTCTCCAGCTATGCGCCCGCTCTGATGGGCACCAAGGTCGTCGGGCACATCAACGTCGCACTGGTGCTGGGGCTGCTGCAGTTCGTCACCACCTTCGCCATCGCGGCGTGGTACGCCCGGTACGCGGACCGGCGGATCGACCCGCCCGCCGCCGCGATCCGCGAGGCCCACGGCGCCGCCGTCCATGCTCCCCGGGAGTCCGCCGAATGATCCTGCTCGCCAGCTCCGCCACCGAGCACCGCGGCCTCACGATGACCCTGTTCGGATTCTTCGTGCTGCTCACGCTCGGCATCACCGTCTGGGCCGGGCGGCAGACCAAGGACGCCGCCGACTTCTACGCCGGCGGCCGGGGCTTCACCGGCTTCCAGAACGGCCTGGCCATCTCCGGCGACTACATGTCCGCCGCGTCCTTCCTCGGCATCGCCGGCGCCATCGCCCTCTCCGGGTACGACGGCTTCCTGTACTCGATCGGGTTCCTGGTGGCCTGGCTGGTCGCCCTGCTCCTGATCGCCGAGCCGCTGCGCAACTCCGGCCGCTACACCATGGCGGACGTGCTCGCGTTCCGGATGAAGCAGCGCCCGGTGCGCACCGCCGCGGGCGTCTCCACGATCGTCGTGTCGATCTTCTACCTGCTCGCCCAGATGGTCGGCGCCGGGACGCTGGTCGCCCTGCTGCTGGGCGTCAGCGGGGACGGCGCCAAGCGCTGGACCATCGTCGCCGTCGGCGCGCTGATGGTCGTCTACGTGGTGATAGGGGGCATGAAGGGCACCACCTGGGTGCAGATCGTCAAGGCCGTGCTGCTGATCGTCGGCACCGCGCTGATGACCGTCCTGGTGCTCGCCAAGTACCACTTCAACCCGTCCGAGCTGCTCGGCGCCGCCGCCAGTGCGAGCGGCAAGGGCGCGGCCTTCCTCGAACCCGGGCTGAAGTACGGCGCCACCGACACCAGCAAACTCGACTTCATCAGCCTCGGGATCGCGCTCGTGCTCGGCACCGCCGGCCTGCCGCACATCCTCGTCCGCTTCTACACCGTGCCCACGGCCAAGGCGGCGCGGAAGTCGGTGCTCTGGGCGATCGGCATCATCGGCGTCTTCTACCTGATGACGCTGGCGCTCGGCTTCGGCGCGGCGGCGCTGGTCGGGCCCAAGGCGATCAAGGCGGCCAACGCGGCGGGCAACACCGCCGCGCCGCAGCTGGCCGAGTCGCTGGGCGGCGGCGCGGGCTCCACCGGGGGCGCGATCCTGCTCGCGGTGATCTCCGCGGTCGCCTTCGCCACCATCCTCGCCGTCGTCGCCGGCCTCACCCTGGCCTCCTCGGCCTCCTTCGCGCACGACCTCTACGCCAACGTGATCCGGCGCGGCCGGGCCACCGAGAAGGAGGAAGTGCTCTCGGCGAAGTGGGCCGCCGTCGCGATCGGCGCCGTGGCCATCGTGCTCAGCCTCTTCGCGGGCAAGCTCAACACCGCGGCCCTGGTCGCCCTGGCCTTCGCGGTGGCCGCCTCGGCCAACCTGCCGACGCTGCTCTACTCGCTGTTCTGGAAGCGCTTCACCACCGCCGGCGCCGTCGCCTCCGTCTACGCGGGCCTGATCAGCTCGGTGGTGCTGGTGATCTTCTCGCCGGTGGTCTCGGGCGCGAAGACCGCGCTCTTCCCGGACTCCGACTTCCACTGGTTCCCGCTGGAGAACCCCGGCCTGGTCTCCATCCCGATCGGCTTCCTCGCGGGCTGGATCGGCACCCTGCTGTCCAAGGAACGCCCCGACCCGGCGAAGTACGCTGAACTGGAGGTCCGCTCGCTGACCGGACTGGGCGCCCACTGATCACCACGCGATGACTATGCTGGCCCGGCCCCGCCGCGACGGTGGGCCGGGCCGGCCGCATTTCTGGTGAAGGGACCGCCGTGCTGCTCGACACCTTCGGACGACAGGCCGTCGACCTGCGCGTCTCCCTCACCGACCGGTGCAACCTGCGCTGCACGTACTGCATGCCCGAGGAGGGGCTGCAGTGGCTCGGCAAGCCCGACCTGCTCACCGACGAGGAGATCGTCCGGCTGGTCACCATCGCCGTGCGCGACCTCGGGGTGCGGGAGGTGCGCTTCACCGGCGGCGAGCCGCTGCTGCGCCCCGGGCTGGTCGCGATCGTCGCCGCGTGCAGTGACCTGGAGCCGCGCCCGGAGATCTCGCTCACGACCAACGGGATAGGGCTGGCCCGCACCGCGACGGCGCTGCGCGAGGCGGGGCTCGACCGCGTCAACGTCTCCCTGGACACCCTCGACCCCGAGGTGTTCTTCACGCTCACCCGCCGCCGGCGCCACCAGGACGTCCTGGACGGGCTGGCCGCCGCCGAGGCCGCCGGGCTGGCGCCGGTGAAGCTGAACGCCGTGCTGATGCGCGGGGTCAACGACCACGAGGCGCCCGACCTGCTCGCCTGGTGCCTGGAGCACGGCTACGAGCTGCGGTTCATCGAGCAGATGCCGCTGGACGCCCAGCACGGCTGGGACCGCACGTCGATGATCACCGCCGAGGAGATCCTGGACCGGCTCGCCGCGCGCTTCGCGCTCACCCCGGAGCCCTCCGCGCGCCGGGGTGCCGCGCCGGCCGAGCGCTGGCTGGTGGACGGCGGCCCGGCCCGGGTCGGCGTGATCGCCTCCGTCACGCGGCCCTTCTGCCGCGCCTGCGACCGCACCCGGCTCACGGCCGACGGTCAGGTGCGCAACTGCCTGTTCGCGACGGGGGAGACGGACCTGCGCACCGCCCTGCGCGAGGGCGCGGGCGACCACGAGATCGGCGCGCTGTGGCGGGCGGCGATGTGGGGCAAGAAGGCGGGCGCCGGGATCGACGACCCGGAGTTCCACCAGCCCGACCGGCCGATGTCGGCGATCGGGGGCTAGGGCCAATACCAGTGACTTAAGGATCTCTGCTGGTAGGCTACCTGTCCAGGAGGTGCCTGGATGCCACGCCCTGGACAGGTCAAGTCGGCAACGGACG
>NZ_JBFBDY010000229.1:0-9791 GCF_040683475.1 Kitasatospora sp. NPDC093558
CGGGCGGCGGCCCGGGCGGCTCGCCGACGAGGTGGTGCAGGTGGGCGCGTTCGTCGTCGGACAGGCGCAGCGCCCGGCTGATCGCCCCGATCATCTGCCGGGACGGCCGCGGGCCCCGGCCCTGTTCGAGCCGGATGTAGTACTCCACGGACATGCCCGCGAGCTGGGCGACCTCCTGGCGGCGCAGCCCCGGGGTGCGGCGGCGCCCGCCGGCCGGCAGGCCGACGTCCGACGGCTGCACGCGCGCCCGCCAGCGGCGCAGGAAGGCGGCGAGTTCCGCCCGATCGACGTGTTCCACGCCCCCAGTCTGGCCCGTCCGCTCCCCCGCGACCATGGGACCGCCGATACCACCCTCGGCAGTGCTCTCCCGGCCCCGGCCACGCCGGGCCACGCTCGACGGCATGACGACCAAGCGCATCATCCTCATCACCGGCGCCAACAAGGGCGTCGGATTCGCCGCCGCCCGCGAACTGGCCCAGGCCGGCCACACCGTGCTGATCGGTGCCCGCGACCACGGGCGCGGCACCGCGGCCGCCGACCGACTCGCCGCCGAGGGGCTCGACGTCCGCTTCGTCCGCCTCGACGTGACGGACGGCGCGACGATCACCGCCGCCGCCACGTGGATCGAGGCCGAGTACGGAAGGCTCGACACCCTCGTCAACAACGCGGGCATCACCAGGGACTGGCAGCACACGCCCGACCAACTGCCCGTCGCCGCGCTGCGCGAGGTGTACGAGACGAACGTGTTCGGCGTCGTCGCCGTCACCAACGCGCTGCTCCCGCTGCTGCGGAAGTCACCCGCCGGCTGCGTCTGCAACGTCTCCAGCGGCCTCGCCAGCACGTCGTTCCTCGCCGATCCGGATTCCCCGGTGTGGGAGCACGCGACGCTGCTCGCGTACAACACGTCCAAGGCCGCGCTGAACGCCGTCACGCTCGTCTACGCCCGCGCCCTGCGGGACGCCGGGGTGAAGTTCAGCGCCGTCGAACCCGGCCACTGCGCAACGGACTTGAACCACCACACCGGCTCGCTCACCGCCGAGGAGGGCGGCCGGCGGATCGCCGCCCAGGTGACGGCAGCGGCCGACGGACCGACCGGCCGTTTCCTCACCGAGTACGGCTCCACCTATCCCTGGTGACCGTCGATCAGCCCGGGCAGCTTCCGCATGTCGTCGAAGACGACCGTGTCCGGCCCGGCCAGCCGCTCCGCCGGGGTGAGCCCGCCCGCGTAGCCGAGGGCGCGCATCCCGGCGGCGCGGGCGGCCTGGACGCCGGGCAGGCTGTCCTCGACGACGACGCACGCGGCCGGGTCGGCGCCCATGCTCCGCGCGGCGTGCAGGAAGAGGTCGGGCGCGGGCTTGCCCCGCTCGACCTCGGTCGCGCTGAAGATCCGCCCGGCGAAGTGGTCGTACAGGCCGGTGCGGCCGAGGGTGTGGCGCATCTTGTCGTGCCCGCCGCTGGACGCGACGCAGGTCGGCAGGGCGAGCGCGGCGATCCCGGCGAGCGCCTCGCGGATCCCGGCCACCGGCTCCAACTCGGCGTCCACGGCCTCGGCGTGGAGCTTGACGAAGCGCTCGCGCCACCGGTCGGCGGTGGCCGTGCCGAGCCGCTCGGCGACCACCGCGTGGTTGGCGGCCCCGGAGCGGCCGATGAAGTGCTCGACCACCTCGGGCAGCGTCAGCGGCCACCCCAGTTCGGCGCCGAGGCGCATCTGGACCCGGGCGGCGATGACCTCGCTGTCCACGAGGACACCGTCGCAGTCGAAAATCACCAGCTCGATCGGCTTGATCATCCGATCAGCTTAGGCCGCAGCCGGATGCGGCGCCGGTCGAGGTCCAACTCCTCCAGGACGACGGCGATTTCGGAGCCCTCCTTGACCCAGGACGGAACGTCCTCGGCGAGTATCAGGCCGCCCAGCTCCGCGCCGACGTCGTTGCGCAGGTCCACGAGCGCGCCCGGCACGATCAGCTTCTCGACCACCCCGGTGAAGGTCCGCCCGACCGGTTCGGTGTCGGCGAAGAGCTGCCATGGGTCCGGCAGCAGACCCTTCATCGACAAGTTGACCTGTTCCCAGGAGAATTCGACGTTCAGTACGAGCGCCTCGATCTCCCGGCCGACCGGCGCGACGTCGTCCACCGAGTCGAAGCGGCTCCAGGACATGTCGGGGACGCGAAGGAATCCGGCGTACCGCCCGACACCATCGCCGAGGTTCACGTGCACACCGATGTCGTCCAGGCCCGTCGACACCACACCGCGCACCCGGTCGCCGACCCACAGCGTCCCGAGGTAGGTGCGCAGCCGCTCGGCCCGGGTCGGCTGGAGGCGCCACCGGGTGCGCAACATGCCGTCGGCGTCCGGGAGTTCGGCGGACAGCAGCGGGTGCCGGTCGGCCGGGTCGACGGGGATCAGCGCGGCGCGGCCCTTGCGCACGTCCGCGTGCCGTTCGGCGACGCGCGCCGGGAAGGAGTCGGCGAGCTGCGGCTCCTCGACGAGCAGCGCGACGGGCCCGCGCCGCTTGATCGCGGCGAGGACCGCGCCGGTGTCGGGCGAAAGGGCCGGCCAGACGGCGAGCCGCGCGCGGGGCGTCAGCTTCGCCCGCACGGCCGCAACATCGTCGGCATCGTCGGCGGAGGAAATCTCGTACCATCGGCGGCCGTTGCGGACGTACTGCTCCTCCAGCAGCACCGCTCCCCGGGCCTCGGCCAACGTGCCGACCTCCGCCCAGAACGCGTCGTCGGCCGGGCGCGCCTCGGCCGTCTCGTCCAACTCCCGTGCGTACGGCGACCGTTCGACTTCGTCAACGTCGAGTCCCAGCGCCCGTGCCCGTTCGGCAGCGGCACCCGGGAAGACCCCACCGACGTAGACGTCGCGGTCTTCGCCGACGTGGACGAAGAACCCGCCGTCACCGTCCAGCCGGCACCATGCCCCATGCCGCAGCACCATCGCCCGCACCAGTGCCAGCGCGGTGGCCAACGGCACTTCGGCGCCGTCGTGGTAGCCCCGGTGGCGGTAGTCGAAGAGGCCGTGCAGCCCGTCCCCGTTGACGCCCACGCGGCGCTGGGCGAACGAGAAGAACCCGGTCAGCGCCGGGTTGTCGAGCGTCAGCCGGGTCACCCCGGCGTCGAGCGCGAAACCGGCGACGGCGGCCGTGCAGGCCTGCGCGTGGTTCTCGCGGGAGTCGTAGTCGAAGGGGCCTTTCAGGCGGAGGACGGGAGACATGCCGCGCAGTCTAGCCAGCCGGGCCGGCCGGACCGCGCGGCAGCCCCCACGCCGTCAGAGCACCGTCAGTCCGCCGTCAGCCGGTCTGGATGGCGGTGTCGTCGATCACGAAGCTCGTCTGGCTCGAGGCGTCCTCGGTGCCGGTGAACTTCAGCGTGACGCTCTTGCCCGCGTACGCCGACAGGTCGAAGGTCCGCTGCTGGTAGCCGGCCGCCGCGTCCACGTTGCTGTAGGTCTTCAGCGTGGTCCCGTTGACCGCCACCGTCAGCTTGTCATACGGCGTCGTACCCGTCTCCGCGGTGTCGATGTGCAGCCAGAAGCTCAGCGTCGCCTTGCAGCCCGCCGGGATCGTCACCGTCTGCGACAGCGTGTCGGTGTGGGTGGTGCCGTAGCCGTCCAGCCACGCCTTCCAGCTGCCACTGTGCGCCGGCTGCGAGGAGCTGTTGTCGATCACACCGCTCGTCGCCGTCCACGGCGCCGCCGAACCCGTCTCGAAACCCGGGTTGCCGAGCAGCTGCGCCGGCGTGCAGCCGCCGCCCGTGCCCAGGACCGACCAGTTGAAGCTCGCGGTCGCGGTCGCCCCGGTCGCGTCGGTGACGGTGACCGTCACGGGGAACTGCCCGATCGCGTTCACCGCGCCGGAGATCAGGCCGGTCGAGGAGTTGATCGACAGGCCGGCGGGCAGGCCGGTGGCGGAGTACGACAGCGGCGCGGTGCCGCCCGAGGCCTGGAGTTGGAGGCTCACCGAGCCGTTCACGGTGGTCGACTGGTCACCCGGGTTGGTCACCGACACGGCGCTGCTGCCGCCCGGCTTGGTGAGCAGGCAGCCGCTCACGCTCAGGTCGATGGCCCGCCCGGCGCCGAGGCAGGTGGTGAACCAGTAGGTCTCCTCGCCGTAGCTCTGGCCCTTGGTGGCCGTGGTGCTGCCGTCGGCGGCGACCTCGCACGGGTTGTTGAGGGTGCACATCTGGCCGTCGTCGTTGCCGGTGTTGTTGATGCCGACGATCCGCCCGCTCGCGGAGTCGACGATCGGCGAGCCGGACGTGCCGTGGGTGGTGTTGCAGCCGGAGCTGTAGCGCAGCGAGTCGTGCCAGGTCCACTGGTCCTCGCGCAGGGTCGGCACGAACCCGTTGACGGAGCAGTTCCAGACCTGCTTCCAGTACGACGAGGGTATGTACATCGCCGAACCGTCGACGGGGTGGGCGTCGTTGATCGTGAGCGCGGTGGCGCCGGTGCGGCTCTTGATCGCGCCGTAGGTGTCGGTGAGTTCGTAGAGCGCGACGTCGGTGCCGGTCATCGTCGCGTACAGGACCTTGTCGGCCTGGACGGTGCCGAGGCTGTTGCCGGCGCCGTCCAGCAGGGTGCCGCTGCGGCTGGCCGAGGCGTTCTGGATGACCTCGCCGGCGCTCGGCATGCTGGGCAGGCAGTGGCCGTTGGTGAGCATGAGCGCGCGGTCGCCGTCCACCGACGAGGGGTAACGGACCAGCGAGGCCGAGCAGTTGCTGAGCGCGATGGTCGACGTGAGGTCGGCCGCCTGGACGGCCTGCGCGGGAGCGGCGGCGAGGGTCAGCCCGCCCGCGACGACGGCGCTCGCGCCGGCCACGGCGACAAGTCTCTTGAACATGGCTCTCCTTGTGGGGGATCGCGGGGTGCCCGACTGGTCGCCGAGGCCCGCGCCGCACGAAAGTGCCATGGCCACTTCAAGGGGTCAACAGTCCGGACCGAAAAAGGCCGGGGAACGCCGTTGAACGTCAAGGACGCTACGGCTGGGGGAAGTTCTGCTGGTCGACGTCCTCGGTCTTGGCGTTGCCGCCGACCACCGGCTTCAACGTGATCGACCACGAGGTGGCGGTGCGCCCGGTCTCGAAGGCGAGCGTGTCCTGGAACTTGGTGAACCGGCAGTTCTGCGTGAACGCCTTCGCGTCGTTGTCCCAGTCCGCCCCGCCCGAGAAGTAGACCTCGTACGTGCCGTCCTGGACGCCCTCGATGCTCGCGTTCGAACCCTTGGCCACGTACACCGAGTTGACCGCCTTGCCGTCCAGGGCGAGCGTGACGACGGCGTCCGACGAGCCGCCGTTGTCCACCTTGAACACGCCCTGGCCGTTCAGCCGCCCCTTGCGGACCAGTGTGCCGTTGTCGAGCGTGCGGTTCTGCGCCGCCGGGGTCTGCGGGACGGCGAAGGTCGTCTGGTAGCCGGCCGTCGTCATCTTCCCGAGGGCGGTGGTGACGGCCTTCAGGCCCGCGGCCTGGCCCACCTCCGCGAGGCCCGAGCCGAGCCCGCACACCGTCTTGTGCTTGATGTCGCCCTGGATCTTCGCCATGTCGGTGCCCAGCTGGGTGAGCGCGGAGGCGAGGTCACTCTGGGCGATCCCGACCTCGGGCGGCTGGTCGGCCGTGCGCAGCTTGAGGCTCGCGGACTTGGCGCTGGTGGCGACCTCGGCGAGGACGGTGTCGAGGTCGGCGAGGGTCTTGGCGGAGGTCACCTTCCCGAGGGCGGTGGAGACCGGGTCGACGGCGCCGCTGAGCACGGGGCCGTACGGGAGCCGGGTCGGCGTCGGCGCGGCCGTGCGGGTCGGCGTGGACTGGGCGGGCGACGCGCTCTGCGGCGCGGCCGAGTCGGTGCCGCCGGAACCGCTCCCACCGGAACAGGCCGCGAGCAGCAGCGCCGAGCCGACGGCCAGACCGGCCTTGGTGATGGACCTCATGTACCCCGCCCCACGTGTCGTCCCCTACACACGCCGCGCACGCTCCGTGCACGTTTCCCTCCGACATGCTCCCGGAGTGTGCGCACCATGGTCAACAGGGCGCAGAAGGGGCGCGAGGGTGCACACGAGGGGCGCGCGGGGACCGCGGGCCGGTCAACTACCATCGGGCGCGTGCTCAGTCTCACCGGCCTCCCCCTCCAGATCGTCGCGACCGTGATCGCGATCGCCGTCTTCGCCGCCACCATGTGGCTCTGGCCGAGATTCGGCGGACGGTCCTGGAAGTCCTGGCTCGGCCGGATCGGCGCCTTCCTCGCGACCCAGGTCGCGGTGCTCGTCGCCATGGGCCTGGTCGCCAACAGCTACTTCGGCTTCTACAGCTCGTGGACCGACCTGCTCGGCACCAGCGGCAAGAACGGCACGGTGGTCGACCACACGCCCAACGCCTCCGGCGTGGCCGTGACCGGCGAGCAGAAGTTCTACTCGGCCCAGGGCTCGGAGCCCGAGCGCTCCGGCCTGATCCAGAAGGTGGACGTCAAAGGAGCGGGCAGCGGCCTGACCAGCGAGGCCTACGTCTACCTGCCGCCGCAGTACTTCCAGCCGGACTACGCCAAGCAGCGGTTCCCGATGGCCCTGGTGCTCACCGGCTACCCGGGCACCCCGGAGAAGCTGATCTCGCTCATGCAGTACCCGGCGTCCACCCTCGACGCGATCACCCAGAAGAAGCTGCCGCCGACCATCCTCGTGATGACCAGGCCCACGCTCGTCGGCAACCGGGACACCGAGTGCGTCGACGTGCCGAACGGCCCCCAGGTGGAGACCTTCTTCACCACCGACCTGCCCAAGGCCCTCGCCACCACCTACCGGATCGGCACCGCCCCGGACAACCGGGCCGTGATCGGCAACTCCACCGGGGGCTACTGCGCGCTCAAGTTCGCCCTGCGCAAGCCCGACTCGTACCCCGCCGCGATCGCGCTCTCCGGCTACTACAGCGCGGCCCACGACGAGACCACCGGCGACCTGTTCGGCGGCAACGACCGGCTGAAGCAGGAGAACGACCTCCTGTGGCGGCTGAAGAACCAGCCGCCCGCGCCGGTCTCGCTGCTGCTGACGACCGCCAACGACGAGAACAACTACGGCGAGACCCAGGCCATGGTCGGCGCCTTCAAGGCACCGACCAAGATGTCCACGATCACCCTGGACACCGCCGGCCACAACTTCCACACCTGGACCCGCGAGATCCCCCCGGCCCTGGAGTGGCTCGGCAAACACCTGGTCATGCCGCAGCCCGCCTGAGCCGGAGGGCTGCGCCGAAGAACCGAGCCGCCGGACCGAGCCGGCGGACCCGAAGCCCCCTGAGGACGGGGCCCGCCCGAGATCACACCCGGCTCCAAGCCCCGTCTCACGCTTCTCTCAGGCGCGCCACCCACCGTATGGCGCATGACCACGACCAGCTACACCCAGCCGGCCGGCGAACCGTGGCCCGAGGCCGCGGACTACCCGCCGCCGCAGGTGCCCCAGCCGGCCCCCGCCCCGGTCCCGGCACCGCTCTTCCCCGAGCAGCCCCTGCCGCCCGCCGGGCCGAAGGGCCCGGCCTCCTGGTCCGGCCGCCTGCGCACCCTCCCGGCCCGTGCCTGGCGCGGACGCGCCGACGACCCCCGCTGGGTGCGCCCGGCCCTGCTCGGCCTGATGGCCGCCACCGCCGTCCTCTACCTGTGGGACCTCAGCGCCTCCGGCTGGGCCAACGCCTTCTACTCCGCGGCCGTCCAGGCGGGCACCCAGAGCTGGAAGGCGTTCTTCTTCGGCTCCTCGGACGCCGCCAACTTCATCACGGTCGACAAGCCCCCGGCCTCGCTGTGGCCGATGGCGCTGTCCGCGCGGGTCTTCGGGCTCTCGTCGTGGTCGCTCCTCGCCCCGCAGGCGCTCATGGGCGCCGCCACCGTCGGCGTCCTGTACGCGGCGGTGCGCCGCCGGTTCTCCCCGCTCGGCGGCCTGCTCGCCGGGGCCGCGTTCGCGCTCACCCCGGTGGCGGCGCTCATGTTCCGCTTCAACAACCCCGACGCGCTGCTCGTCCTGCTGCTCACCCTCGCCGCGTACGGGCTGATCCGCGCCGTCGAGACGGCGAGCACCCGGTGGCTGCTGTTCACCGGCGCCGTGTTCGGCTTCGCGTTCCTCACCAAGACCCTGGCGGCGTTCCTGATCCTGCCCGCCTTCGCGGTGATCTACCTCGTGGTGGCGCCCACCGGCCTGTGGCGGCGGGTGCGCCAGACGCTGCTCGCGGGCGCGGCCGTGGCCGTCGCCGGCGGCTGGTGGGTCGCGGTCGTCGAGCTGCTGCCCGCCTCGGCCCGCCCCTACGTCGGCGGCTCGCAGGACAACAGCTTCCTGTCGCTCACCTTCGGCTACAACGGCCTCGGCCGGGTCGACGGCAACGAGCGCGGCAGCGTGGGCGGCGGCGGACACCTCCCGGCCGGGCTCGACCTGCCGGGCGGCGCGGCGCAGGGGATGCGCAACCGCGGCTGGGGCCAGACCGGCATCACCCGCCTGTTCGGCAGCGACATCGGCGGGCAGATCGCCTGGCTCCTGCCGGCCGCGCTGGTCCTGCTGGTGGTCGCGCTCTGGGCGACCCGCCGCTACGCCCGCACCGACACCGCCCGCGCGGCGTTCCTGGTCTGGGGCGGGTGGCTGATCTCCACCGCGCTGATCTTCAGCTTCATGTCCGGGATCTTCCACCAGTACTACACGGTGGCGCTCGCCCCGGCCGTCGCCGCACTGGTCGGCATGGGCGTGGACGGGCTGTGGCGGGCGCGCCACCGCCTGCCGTACGCGCTGGTCCTCGCGGGCACGCTCGCGGTGACGGCGGTGTGGGCGTTCGTCCTGCTCGGCCGCAGCTCGGGCTTCCTGCCGTGGCTGCGCTGGGCGGTCCTGGCCGCCGGGCTGGTGGCGGCGGCCGCGCTGGTGGCCGGGCAGTTCGCGGGGCGGGCCTCGGGCCGCACCGGGGCGCGGATCGCGTCGGTGGCGGGCCTGGTGGGCCTCGCGGCGGCGCTCGGCGGTCCGGCCGCGTACGCGGTGGACACCGTCGGCACGGCGCACAACGGCTCGATCATCACGGCCGGGCCGTCGGTCAAGGGCGCGTTCGGACCGGGCTCGTTCGGCAAGGGCGGCCGGGGCAGCAAGGGCTTCGGCGGCCAGGGCAACCCCGGCGGTCAGGGCGGCTTCCCCGGCGGCAAGGCCCCGCACGGCCAGAATGGCGGCGGCTTCCCCGGCGGCTTCCCGGGCGGCTCCGGCGGCGGCCAGGGCGGCTTCCCCGGCGCCGGCAACGGCAACGGCGGCAGCACCACCGGCGGCCGTCACGAGCGCGGCAACGGCACCACGGGCATGCCCGGCGTCCCCGGCGCCCCCGACCCCGAGGGCGCGGGCGGCCCCGGCGGCGCGATGGGCGGCCTGCTCGGCGGCACCAAGGTGAGCGCCGAGGCCGCCGCCCTGCTGAAGCAGGACGCCGGCCACTACACCTGGGCCGCCGCGACCACCGGCTCCCAGAACGCCGCGAGCTACCAACTCGCCACCGGCAAGCCGGTGATGGCCCTCGGTGGCTTCAACGGCACCGACCCGTCGCTGAGCCTGGCCGACTTCCAGCAGTACGTCCAGGAGGGCAAGATCCACTGGTTCATCGGCGGCGGCTCCCACCGCGGCTTCGGCGGCGCCACCGGCGACGGTCCCGGCGACGACGGCGGGCAGCAGAACGAGAGCGCCCAGATCGAGGCGTGGGTGACCGGCCACTTCACCGCGAAGACGGTCGGCGGCGCCACGCTCTACGACCTGACGGCGACCCCGTCCTCCTGAGCCGCGCCAACCCCGAGGGGGCGCACCGCGACC
>NZ_JBFBDY010000230.1:0-9745 GCF_040683475.1 Kitasatospora sp. NPDC093558
ATGCAGCCGGCCGGTGTGCCGGACCCGAACGAGTGGGGCCCGCTCAAGGGCACCCTGCCGCCGGTCGCCGAGCGGCCCGCGCGCGGTGCGCGGGCGGCGGGCGCGGCGGCGCGCACGCCGCGGGCCGCTGCTGCGGGGGCTGCTGCCGGTGCTGCCGGGGAAGCTCCTGCGGTGCGGGCGGACCGGCCGCGGCGGACGCGGTCGGTGTCGGAGGGGTCGGCGAGCCAGGCGGGAGCCGAGGCTGCCGAGACCGGCGTCGCCGAGGCCGCTGCCGCCGGGGAGGCTCCGGCCGTTCGGGCGGACCGCCCGCGGCGGACCCGGTCCGTGTCGGACGGGTCGGTCAGCCAGCCGGCCGGCGAGCCCGGGACCGCTGACGAGCCGAAGGCCGACGCGTCCAGGACCGAGCGCCCCGCGCCCGCGCGGACGCAGTCGTCGGATGCGCCCTGGCACAACCCCGTGCCGGCGCACGACGCGAAGCCCACCGAGGCCCCGGCCGAGTCGGCGGCGGAAGCGGTGCAGGCCCCGGCCGAGTCGGCGGCCGAAGCGGTGCAGGCCCCGGCGGAGAAGAAGGACGACCCGTCGGCCCGCCCGGCCGGCCAGGACGGAGACGGCGCGTGAACCTGCTCGACACGGTGCTGCGCTGCGTCGCCACGCTCGTCGTCTTCCTCACCTTCCCGCTGGTGATCGGCCAGACCGAGCACAAGGTCATGGCGCACATGCAGGGCCGGCTCGGCCCGATGTACGCCGGCGGCTTCCACGGCTGGGCGCAGCTCGTCGCCGACGGCGTGAAGTTCGCGCAGAAGGAGGACATCGTCCCCGCCGGGGCGGACCGCCGGATCTTCCAGCTGGCGCCCGCCGTCTCGCTGCTGCCGTACCTCTTCGTGCTGCTGGCGATCCCGGTGGGGCCGGACGGCTTCGTCGGGCAGGCGATCGACGCCGGTCTGTTCTTCGTGCTGGCCGTGATGGGCGTCGGCGTGATCGGCAAGCTGATGGCCGGCTGGGCCTCGGCGAACAAGTTCTCGCTGCTCGGCGGTCTGCGCACGGCCGCCCAGCTGATGTCCTACGAGCTGCCGATGGTGCTGGCGGCGGCGTCGGTGGCGATGGCCGCCGGCACGCTGTCGCTGCCCGGGATCGTGGACGCCTGGCAGTGGTACTGGCTCCCGTGGCAGCTGATCGGCGCGTTCGTGTTCTTCACGGCCGGTCTGGCCGAGCTCCAGCGCCCGCCGTTCGACATGCCGGTGGCCGACTCGGAGATCATCTTCGGCGCGTACACCGAGTACACCGGCCTGCGCTTCGCGCTCTTCCTGCTCTCGGAGTACGTGGGCATCCTGGTGGTATCCGGGCTGACCACCGTGCTCTTCCTGGGCGGCTGGCACGGGCCGATGCCGGACCAGCTCGGCTGGCTGTGGACCCTGCTGAAGACCTTCGCGCTGGCCTTCGTGGTGATCTGGCTGCGGGTGACGTACCCCCGGCTGCGCGAGGACCAGCTGATGCGCTTCGCGTGGACCGTGCTGATCCCGCTCGCTCTCGTCCAGCTCGCCCTCACCGGCATCATCAAGGTGGCGATCTCATGAGTGAACGAAGTGAGCGAATCATCAATAGGTGCGTACGGGCGAATGCCCCTGGCGAGCGAAGCGAGGCGGGCGCATGAGTTTCCCTGGCGCCGGCCTCGCCAAGGGCCTGGCCGTGACTCTGCGGACGATGACGAAGAAGAGCGTCACCGCGCAGTACCCCGACGTGCAGCCGGTGCTGCCGCCGCGCACGCGCGGCGTCATCGCGCTGCTGGAGGAGAACTGCACGGTGTGCATGCTCTGCGCGCGCGAGTGCCCGGACTGGTGCATCTACATCGACTCCCACAAGGAGACGCTGCCGGCCGCCGACCCGAACGCGCGCGCCCGCACCCGCAACGTGCTGGACCGCTTCGCGATTGACTTCTCGCTCTGCATGTACTGCGGGATCTGCATCGAGGTGTGCCCGTTCGACGCGCTGTTCTGGTCGCCGGAGTTCGAGTACGCCGAGACGGACATCCTGGAGCTGACCCACGAGCGGGACCGGCTCCGTGAGTGGATGTGGACCGTTCCGGCGCCGCCGGCGCTGGACCCGGCGGCCGAGGAGCCCAAGGAGATCGCCACCGCGCGCAAGGCGGCGGACAAGCTGGCCGCGGCTGCCGCTGCCGCCGCTTCCGAGGAGAAGGGTGACGACGCATGAGTGCTGCTGCCGCCCTGCTCGCGGCGACCGGCCCCCTGGAGCCGGCCGCCCGTTCGTTCCTGTCCCCGACCGGCGTGGAGATCGTCTTCCTGCTGGTCGGCATCGCCGTGCTCGGCTCGGCCGTCGTCTCCGTCACCACCAAGCAGCTGGTGCACGCCGCGCTGTGGCTGGTGGTCGCGCTCGGCGGGCTCGCGATCGAGTTCCTGCTGCTCACCGCCGAGTTCATCGCCTGGGTGCAGGTGCTGATCTACCTCGGCTCGGTGATCGTCCTGGTGCTGTTCGGGCTGATGCTCACCAAGGCGCCGATCGGACGCTCGCCGGACGCCGACTCGAAGAACCGCTGGGTCGCCCTGGCAGTCGCGCTGGCCTCCGCCGGGACGCTCGTGACGCTGGTCGTCGACGCCTTCCGCACCTCCTGGATCGACCTCGGCGCGGGCGGCGGTTCGGCCGCCGTCACCGGGGCGAGCCTGTTCCGCACCTGGGTGCTGCCCTTCGAGGCGCTGTCCGTGCTGCTGCTGGCGGCGCTCGTCGGCGCGATCGTGCTGTCGCGCGGCTCCAAGCGCCGGGTGCCGCCGCCGCGGGCCGGCCGGCTGCGCGCCGGGCGGCCGGTCGGGTCGAACGGGACGGTCGCCGCGACCGCTCCGCGCACCGCACCGGAGGCCGCCGCTCCGGCTCCGTCGACCTCTGAGCAGGAGGGCTGATGCACCTCGCCTACCCCGTCGTCCTCGCCGCGCTGCTGTTCAGCGTCGGCGTGTACGGCGTGCTCGCCCGGCGCAACGCCGTCCTGGTCCTGATCTCCGTCGAGCTGATGCTCAACGCCGTCAACCTGAACCTCGTCGCCTTCGACGCCTGGCTGCGGGACTCCCTGCACGCCGGCCAGGCGCTCACGCTGTTCACCATCACGATCGCCGCCGCCGAGGTCGGCCTCGGGCTCGCCATCGTCCTGCTGCTGTTCCGGGCCAGGGGCACCGCGGACATCGACCGGGCCACCGCGCTCGGCGACCCGGCCGAGTCGCTCGCCGAGGAGGCACCGGCCGGCGCCGGGGCGCTGAAGGGCCAGGCCACCGCATGAACCTCGCCCTGCCCGTCCTCGTCCCCGCGCTGCCCGCGCTCGGTGCCGCCGCCACCCTGGCCGCCGGGAAGAAGGCGCCCGGGCTGGCCCGGCCGCTCGCGATCGTGCCGGTCGCCGCCTCGGCCGTGCTCGCCCTCGTGGTCGCGCTCCAGCTCGGCACCGGCCAGGCGCTCGACGCCGCCACCCGGCTCACCCCGACCGGCGGCCCGGACATCGCACTCGCCCTCCACCTGGACGGCTTCAGCTCGCTGATCTCCGTGCTGGTCGGCCTGGTCGCCACCTGCGTCCAGGTCTACTCGACCGCGTACCTGAAGGAGGACCCGCGCTACCCCTCGTACGCGGCGCTGGTCTCGCTCTTCACCGCGGCGATGTTCCTGGTCGTCTACTCGGGCGACCTGATCGTGCTGCTGGTCGGCTGGGAGGTCATGGGCATCTGCTCGTACTTCCTGATCGGCCACCACTGGGAGACCGCGGACGCCCGCTCGGCCTCGCTGAAGGCCTTCCTGGTCACCAAGCTCGGCGACGTGCCGTTCCTGTTCGGGATCTTCCTGCTCGGCGCCGACGCGCACAGCTTCCGGATCCCGGACGTGCTGGCCGCCGCCACCGACGGGAAGCTCGGCCACCCGACGCTGATCGCGCTGCTGCTGCTCGCCGGGGTCGCCGGCAAGAGCGCGCAGTTCCCGCTGCACACCTGGCTCCCGGACGCGATGGCCGGCCCGACGCCGGTCTCCGCGCTGATCCACGCCGCCACCATGGTCGCGGCCGGCATCTACCTCGTCGCCCGGCTGCTGCCGGTGTTCCTGCTCTCGGGGGCGGCGCTCGTCGTGCTCGCCGTCATGGCCGCCGTGACGATGATCGGCTCGGCGCTGTGCGCGCTCGCGCAGGACGACCTCAAGCGGGTGCTCGCCTACTCGACCGTCGGCCAGCTCGGCTACATGGCCGGGGCGCTGGCCAGCGGCGACCGCGAGGCCTCGGTGTTCCACCTGGTCAGCCACGGCGCGTTCAAGGCGCTGCTGTTCCTGGCCGCCGGCGTGGTGATCCACGCCGCGCACACCAACTCGATCTCCGCGATGTCGCGGATCCCCGGGCTGCGCAAGCGGGTGCCGGACGCCTACTGGACGATGGGCATCGGCCTCGTCGCCCTGACCGGGCTGCCGCCGTTCTCCGGCTTCTTCAGCAAGGAGGCGGTGCTCACCGCCGCCGAGCACGCCGCCAACGGCGAGGCCATGACCAACGGGCTCGGCCCGGCCTCGGCGGTGCCGCAGGCCGCCGGGTGGATCGTGCTGGTCTCGGCGGCGCTGACCGCGCTGCTCACCGCGGCGTACGCCACCAGGCTCTTCCTGATCGCCTTCCACAGCCCGGCCGGGGCCGTTGCTGGAGCCGGAGTCGGAGCCGTTGCCGCGGCTGCGGCGCCGGTGCCGGTGGCCGACCACGAGGCCGACGCGCCGTACTCGCCCGAGCTCGACGAGGCCGACCCGGCCACCGCCGAACCGCACGCGATGCGCTGGCCGCTGTGGGTGCTGGCCGTCCCGACCATGGCCTTCGGCATCGCCGGGCTGCGCTCCGACTGGCTGCCCGCCCTGCTCGACGGCGGCTCGCTCCGCCCGTCCGGCGTCACCGCCGTCACCGGCACCGGGCTCGCCGTCGTCGGCGCGCTGCTGGCGTACGGCGCCTGGCGCTCGGCCACCGCACGGCTCGGCGCGGGCCGCCCGGCCCCGGCCGCGGCCAGCCGGGTGCCCGAGCAGGCCGGGGTGCCGGCCGCCGAGGTACTGGCCACCGAGGTGCTGGTCGCCGACCCCGGGCGCACCCTGCTCGGCCCGCTGTTCGGCCCCGCCCGGCACGGCTTCGGCGTCGACCGGCTCTACAGCGCGCTGTTCGTCCGCCCGGTGGCCGCCGCGGCCCGGCTGGTCCGCTTCCTCGACCGCGAGGTCGTCGAGGGCTACGTCCAGGGCAGCGGGATCGGCGCCAACCTGCTCGGCCGGGCCGTCCGGCTCGCGCAGACCGGCAACGCGCAGACCTACCTCAGCGCGCTGCTCGCCGGCGTCGTCCTGCTGGCCGTCCTGGTGGCGGTGTAGCGGATGCCGTTCCCCGTCCTGTCCCTCCCCCCGACCGTCGCACGTAGGAGTCCACGATGAACGCGGTCCTCATCGCCCTCCTGGTGCTGCCGCTGCTCGGCGCGGCCCTCACCCTGACGCCGGTGTTCGGCCCGACCGCCGTCCCCGGAGCCGAGGCCGTCGCCGGAAGCAAGGCCGTCGCCGATCGGCGCGCGCTGCGGCTGAACTCCGTGCTCACCGGCGCGGTGTTCCTGCTCAGCGTCGTGCTCGCGGCCGGGTTCGACCGCGGCGAGCCCGGCCGGATGCAGGCCACCACGGACGTGTCCTGGATCCCGGCCATCCACGTGCGCTTCCACCTCGGCGTGGACGGCGTCTCGCTGCCGTTGATCGTGCTCACCGCGCTGCTCACCTTCCTCTGTGCGCTGTACTCGGAGAAGCGGCTCCCGGACGGGGACCCCCGGGGCGGAGCGCCTGATGAGAACCGTCCGTCGGCGCGGGCCTTCGTCGGGCTGTTCCTCCTCCTCGAAGTCGGCATGCTCGCCACCTTCGCGGTGCTGGACCTCCTCCTGTTCTTCCTGGCCTTCGAGATCGTGCTGATCCCGATGTACTTCCTGATCGCCCGCTGGGGCAGCGGGGCGAAGGTGCCGGCCGCCAACCGGTTCATCCTGTACACGCTGCTCGGCTCGGCCGTGATGCTGCTCGGCTTCCTGCTGGTCGGCACGAAGGCGGGCACCTTCGACATGCAGGCCCTCGCCGCCGCGCACGGCAGCGGCCTGAGCCACACCACCCAGGTGACCGCCGCGCTGGCGATCATGATCGGGCTCGCGGTCAAGGCCCCGGCCTGGCCGCTGCACAGCTGGCTCCCCGACGCGCACACCGCCGCCCCGACGGTCGGCTCGGTGCTGCTCGCCGGCGTGCTGCTGAAGATGGGCACGTACGGCCTCGTCCGCGTCCTCCTTCCGGTCGTGCCCGACGGCACCACGACGCTCGCCCCCTACCTGGGCGCGTTCGCCGCCGTCGGCATCGTCTACGGCTCGCTGGCCTGCCTGGCCCTTGCGCGGCGCGGCTCCAAGGGCGACCTCAAGCGCCTCATCGCGTACTCCTCCGTCGGCCACATGGGCTTCGTCCTGCTGGGCATCGCCTCCCTCACCCCGGTCGGCGTGAACGGCGCGCTGTTCGCCAACATCGCGCACGGTCTGATCACCGGCCTCCTGTTCTTCCTCGTCGGAGCGCTCAAGGACCGCTACGGCACGGCGGACCTCGACACCCTCTCCGGCAGCACCGGCGCCGCCCTCTACGGCCGCGCACCGCGGATCGGCGCCCTGCTCGCCTTCGCCGCCGTCGCCAGCCTCGGCCTGCCCGGGCTGGCCGGCTTCTGGGGCGAGCTGCTCGCCATGTTCGGCGCGTTCGACCCGGCGGCGGGCCTGTCCCGCCCGGCCTTCGTCACCTACATGGTCCTGGCCGGCCTCGGCACCCTCCTGACCGCCGCGTACCTGCTGATCGTCGTCAAGCGCGTCTGCATGGGCGACCCGAAGCAGCCCGCGCCGGTGGCCGAGCTCGCCGACCTGCGCCCGTACGAGGCCGTCAGCTGGACGCCGCTGGCCGCCCTCACCCTGCTCGCCGGCCTCTGGCCCGCGCTCCTGCTCGGCCTCTCCGACCCAGCCGTCAAGCACCTTCTCGGAGGTGGCTGACATGCGCGGCGCCATGCTCGGAGCCCGGCTCGCCGAACTCGGACCTCACTCCACGGGGCAGCACACTGTGACCTCCCTCGCCGTACCCAACGCGGGCAGCCTGATCCAGTCCGTGGACTGGGTGGCGATCGCACCGCCGCTGATCGCCGCCGTGGCCGCCCTCGCGGTGCTGGTCGCCGACCTCTTCCTGCCCGAGCGCCACAAGAAGTGGCTCGGCCGCCTCACCGCGGCCTCACTCGCCCTCGCGCTCATCTCGCTCCTCCCCCTCACCGGGGGATCACCCCGGGCGACGTTCTGTGCGCAGAACGTAGCAGGGGCCACTGACAACGCAGGCTGCTCGTACGTCGCGGACCACTTCGCCCTGGTGTTCCAGCTGCTCGCGCTCGGCGGCGCGCTGATCGCCGCGCTGCTGTCCGCGCACACCGTGGAGAGCGAGAAGCTCCCCGGCGGCGAGTACTGGTTCCTGCTCCTCTCCAGCGCCACCGGTGCCGCCCTCCTGCCCGCCTCCCGCGACCTCGCCACCATGGTGATCGCCCTGGAGGTCGCCTCGCTGCCCGCCTTCGCGCTGGTCGCGCTGCGCCGCGACGGCCGGGGCGCGGAGGCCGCGCTGAAGTTCTTCGTCTCCTCCGTCACGGCGACCGCCGTCATGCTGCTCGGCGTCGGCTTCGTCTACGCCGCCAGCGGCAGTCTGCACCTCGGCGCCATCGCCGAGGGCCTGGAGCACGCCCCCGCGCAGCTCAAGCCGCTGGCCGAGGCGGGCGCCGTCCTGACCCTGGTCGGCTTCGCCTTCAAGGTGGCCGCCGTCCCGTTCCACTTCTGGGTGCCCGACACCTACACCGGCGCTCCGCTGCCCGTCGCCGGCTACCTGTCGGTCGTCGGCAAGGCGGCCGGCCTCTCCGGCCTCGCGCTCGCCACCACGGTGGCGTTCCGCCCGTACGCCCACACCTGGGGCCTGGTGCTCGCGGTGCTCGCCGCCGTCACCATGACCGTCGGCAACGTCGGCGCGCTGCGCCAGCGCTTCGACACCCGGTACAGCGCGGTCCGGCTGCTCGCCTGGTCCTCCGTCGGCCAGGCCGGGTACCTCCTGGTGCCTCTGGCCGCCGCCGGGTACGCGCCGACCGCCGCCGACCCGCTCGGTGCGACGGCCGCTTACGCGCTGATCTACGGCGTCGTGAACCTCGGTGCGTTCGGCGTGGTCGCGGCGGTCGGGCGGCGGGCCGGGACCAGCGTGGACGACTTCCGCGGGCTGTTCGCGCGGAGCCGTTGGACTTCGCTCGCTCTGGCGTTCTTCCTGCTTTGCCTGGCGGGGCTGCCGCCGGGTGTGATCGGGCTCTTCGGCAAGGTCGTGGTGTTCCGTGCGGCGGTCGACGCGGGGCTGGGGTGGCTGGCGGTCGTCATGGCCGTCAACGTGGTTGTCGCTCTGTACTACTACCTGCTCTGGACGGCTCGGCTGTTCGCTCCGGCTCCGGCTCCGGTGGTGGAGGGTGAGGGTGAAGCTGATGCTGAGCGTCGGTTGCCGATCAGTTTGACGGCGACGCTCGGGCTCACCGCTTCGGCTGCCGTGGTGCTTTCGGTTGCGCCGCAGCTCGTCCTTCAGGTGGCGGGGGGCAGCCTCTTCTGAGGTGGGCGCGGTGTCACCTCTGTCACAAGGGAACAAGGTCCCTGGCCCCGCCCGTTGACCGGGCAAGAGGGACGAGGCAGAAAGGGCTTCCCCACCGCGCCATTGGAGGGCCTGACGTGCACCGCCGGCACAACGGACTGAGGACCGCCGTCCTGCTCGGTGGCCTCTCGGCGCTGATCCTGGTGATCGGCGGCTTCTTCGGCCGCACCGGCCTCGTGATAGCCCTGCTGGTCGCCGTCGGGACCAACGCCTACGCGTACTGGAACAGCGACAAGCTCGCCCTTCGGGCCATGCGGGCCCGGCCGGTCAGCGAGATCGAGGCGCCCCAGCTCTACCGGATCGTCCGCGAGCTCTCCACCTCGGCCCGCCAGCCGATGCCCCGGCTCTACATCTCGCCCACCCCGGCCCCCAACGCCTTCGCCACCGGCCGCAACCCGCGCAACGCCGCGGTCTGCTGCACGGACGGCATCCTGCACCTGCTCGACGAGCGCGAGCTGCGCGGGGTGCTCGGCCACGAGCTGAGCCACGTCTACAACCGGGACATCCTGATCTCGTCGGTCGCCGGGGCGCTCGCCTCCGTGGTGATGTTCCTGGTGAACTTCGCCTGGCTGATCCCCTTCGGCCGCAGCGAGGACGACGACGGGCCCGGCCTCTTCGGGATGCTCGCGATCATGATCCTCGGACCGCTGGCGGCCGGGCTGATCCAGCTCGCGGTCAGCCGCTCCCGCGAGTACCAGGCCGACGCGGACGGTGCCCGCATCACGGGGGATCCGCTGGCGCTCGCCAGTGCGCTCCGGAAGCTGGACGCGGGTACGCGCCGACTGCCGCTGCCTCCGGAGCCTCAGCTGCAGACGGCCAGTCACATGATGATCGCCAGTCCGTTCCGGCCGGGGGAGGCTGGGGCTCGGTTGTTCTCGACGCATCCGCCGATGGGGGAGCGGATTGCTCGGTTGGAGCGGATGGCGGGGTATCGGGGCTGAGGGTTCCGCTGCGCGGGGCTTGGGGTTCTGTGGGCTCTCGGGAGGGTGGGTGCCGGGGGGGGCTGGGGGGGTGGCCGCTCCGGGGGCTGGATGATTTTCCGACTGCCGACTCTGTGGGT
>NZ_JBFBDY010000231.1:0-9715 GCF_040683475.1 Kitasatospora sp. NPDC093558
GCCCCAGCAGAGCACCAGTTGCCACGGCTCGCGCATCAGCATGGTGAGCCGGGCCCGCCCGGCCCTGGCGCGCCGCGAGCGGCCGGAGGCCGTCCCGCTGTCGTTCGCGCAGCGCCGGCTGTGGTTCCTGCACCGCTTGGAGGGGCCGAGCGCGACGTACAACATCCCGCTGGTGCTGCGGCTGTCGGGGGATCTGGACCAGCGGGCGCTGGAGCGGGCTCTGGCGGATGTGGTCGAGCGGCACGAGAGCCTGCGCACGGTGTTCCCGGTGGTCGACGGCGTCCCGTGCCAGCGGGTGCTGGACGTCGACGAGGCACGGCCGCGGCTGCGGGTGTCCGAGGTCCGCGAGGCCGAACTGCCGGACCGGCTGGCGGAGGCGGCCCGGTACGGCTTCGACCTCTCCGTGGAGCCGCCGTTGCGGGCGGAGCTGTTCCAGCCGGCGGCCGATGAGGCCGCGTTGCTGCTGACGGTGCACCACATTGCCGGTGACGGCTGGTCCATGGCTCCGCTGGCGCGGGACCTGACCACCGCGTACGCGGCGCGGGCGGGGGGCGGCAAGCCGGAGTGGTCGCCGTTGCCGGTCCAGTACGCCGACTACGCCCTCTGGCAGCGGGAGCTGCTCGGTGACGGCGCGGACCCGGAGAGCCTGCTGAGTGGTCAACTGGCCTACTGGCGGGGGCAGCTG
This sequence comes from Kitasatospora sp. NPDC093558, assembly GCF_040683475.1. Classification (NCBI taxonomy): domain Bacteria; kingdom Bacillati; phylum Actinomycetota; class Actinomycetes; order Kitasatosporales; family Streptomycetaceae; genus Kitasatospora; species Kitasatospora sp. NPDC093558. The sequence goes on from NZ_JBFBDY010000231.1 coordinate 686, forward strand.
GCGGATCTGCCCGCGCAGGTGGAGCTGCCGTTCGACCGGCCCCGGCCGGCGGTGATGTCGTACCGGGGTGCCCAGGTCCCGGTGCGGATCGATGCCGAGCTGCACCAGGGGTTGCGGGCGTTGGCCCGGGACGGCGGGGCCAGCCTGTTCATGGTGCTCCAGGCCGGGCTGGCCGCCCTGCTGGGCAAGCTCGGGGCCGGTGCCGACGTCCCGATCGGCACGCCGATCGCGGGCCGCACCGACGAGGCCGTGGACGACCTGGTCGGCCTCTTCATCAACACGCTGGTGCTGCGGACCGATCTGTCGGGCGAGCCGTCGTTCGCCGAGCTGCTGGGCCGGGTGCGCGGTGACGCGCTGGCGGCGTACGCGCACCAGGACCTGCCGTTCGAGCACCTGGTGGAGGCGCTGAACCCGGTCCGGTCGCCGGCGCACCATCCGCTGTTCCAGACCATGCTCACGCTGCAGAACGCGCCGACCGCCGAGTTCGGCCTCCCCGGGCTGCGGGTGGCCACCGACCTGGTCCACACCGGGACGGCCAAGTGCGATCTGACCTTCATCCTGGCCGAACAGCCGGGCACGGAGGGGCTGTCGGGCGTGGTCGAGTACGCCACCGACCTGTTCGACGCCGCCACCGTGGAAGGCATCGTCGAGCGCTGGCTGCGCCTGCTGCGTGTCGTGGCCGCCGACCCCGGCCGGCCGATCGGTCGGGTCGACGTGCTGTCCGCCGAGGAGCTCCGGGCGCTGCTGGTGGAGCGCAACGAGACCGCGTGCCCGGTTCCCGCCGGCGACCTGCCGGCGCTGTTCGAGGCTCGGGTCCGGGCGAATCCGGACGCCCCGGCGGTGGTCTTCGAGGACACCGTCCTGACGTACGCGGAGCTGGACGCGCGGGCGAACCGCCTGGCCCGCTACCTGGTCGGTCAGGGGATCGGTCCGGAGTCGGTGGTCGCGGTGGTGCTGGAGCGCGGTGCCGATCTGCCGGTCGCGCTGCTGGGCGTGCTGAAGGCGGGCGGCGCGTATCTGCCGGTGGACCCGGAGTACCCGGCCGAGCGGATCGCCTTCGTGCTCGCCGACGCGGGTGCGCACTGTGTGGTGACCGAGGAAGGCCTGGTCCCCCGGCTGGCGGAGTTCGAGGGCGCGGCGAGGGTGCCGGCGGTGGTCCTCGACGATCCCACCGTGGCGCGTGAGTTGGCAGCCATGGACGGTGCTGTGCCGGGCGGGCGGGTGCTGTCGCCGCGCAACCCGGCGTACGTGATCTACACGTCCGGGTCCACGGGACGGCCCAAGGGCGTCGTCCTGGAGCACCGCTCGGTGCTGAACTTCCTGGCCGCCATGCAGGAGCGGTTCGCCCTGGGCGCGGACGACCGGCTGCTGGCCGTGACCACCGTCGGGTTCGACATCGCGGGTCTGGAGCTCTACCTCCCGCTGCTCAACGGCGCACGGGTCGTCATCGCGGGGCGGGACGTGGTGCGGGATCCGCAGGCCTTGCGGGCACTCGTCGTGTCCTCGGGCGCGACGACGCTCCAAGCGACGCCGAGCCTGTGGCACGCCCTGCTGGCCGACGCCGAGGAGGGTGTCGCGGACGGGCTGGCCCAGGTGCGGGCGCTGGTCGGTGGGGAGGCGCTGCCGGCCGAGCTGGCGCGCACGCTGCTGGCAAGGACGGCATCGGTGACCAACCTGTACGGGCCGACCGAGACCACGATCTGGTCGACGGCCACGCGCGTGGAGGCGGTGGCCGGCGGTGTGTCCTCGATCGGTGGACCGATCGCGAACACGCGGGTGTACGTGCTGGACGCCGCGCTGCGCCCGGTGCCTGCGGGTGTGACGGGTGAGCTCTACATCGCGGGCGCGGGTCTGGCTCGGGGCTACCTGGGTCGGCCGGGGCTGACCGCCGGGCGGTTCGTGGCGTGTCCGTTCGGTCCGGCGGGTGCGCTCATGTACCGCACCGGGGACCTGGCGCGCTGGCACGCGGACGGTGAGCTGGACTTCGTCGGGCGCGCCGACGACCAGGTGAAGGTGCGCGGCTTCCGGATCGAGTTGGGCGAGATCGAGGCCGTGGTGGCCTCGCACTCCCCGGTTGCGCGGGCCGTGGTGGCGGTGCGTGAGGACGCCGCCGGTGACAAGCGTCTGGTCGCCTACGTGGTTCCCGTCGAACAGGGAGCCGAACGCGGTGAACTGTCCCGTTCAGTACGGGAATTCGTTGCCGAGAGCCTGCCGTACTACATGGTCCCGGCCGTGGTGGCGGTGCTGGACGAGCTGCCGCTGACACCGAACGGGAAGGTGGACCGCAAGGCCCTGCCGGCCCCGGAGTACGTCACCACGGCGGGTGAGGGCCGGGGCCCGTCCACGGTCCAGGAGGAGATCCTGTGCGCGGTGTTCGCGCACCTGCTGGGCCTGGAGAGCGTCGGGGTCGATGACGACTTCTTCGAACTCGGCGGGCACTCGCTGCTGGCGACCCGGCTGGTGAGCCGGGTGCGGGCGGTACTGGACGTGGAGGTGCCGCTGCGGGCGCTGTTCGACGCGCCGACGGTGGCCGGTCTGGCAGCGGCGGTGGACGGTGCGGGCCGGGGGCGGCCGGCGCTGGTCCGGCAGGAGCGGCCCGAGGTGGTGCCGCTGTCGTTCGCGCAGCGCCGGCTGTGGTTCCTGCACCGCATGGAGGGCCCGAGCGCCACCTACAACATTCCGCTGGTACTGGGGCTGTCCGGACGGCTGGATCAGCGGGCCCTGGAGGCCGCTCTGGCGGATGTGGTCGAGCGGCACGAGAGCCTGCGCACGGTGTTCCCGGCGGTCGACGGCGTGCCGTGCCAGCGGGTGCTGGACGTCGACGCGGCACGGCCGCGGCTGCGGGTGACCGAGGTCCGCGAGGACGAACTGCCGGAGCGGCTCGCGGAGGCGGCCCGGTACGGGTTCGAGCTTGCGGTGGAACCGCCGCTGCACGCCGAGCTGTTCCGGACGGCCCCCGAGGAGCACGTCCTGCTGCTGGTGGTGCACCACATCGCCGGTGACGGCTGGTCGATGGGACCGCTCTCGCGGGACCTGACCACCGCCTATGCGACGCGGGCAGGGGGCGGCGAGCCGGAGTGGGCGCCGTTGCCCGTCCAGTACGCCGACTACACCGTCTGGCAGCGGGAGCTGCTCGGCGACGGATCGGATCCGGACAGCCTGCTGAACGGTCAACTCGCCTACTGGAAGGAGCAGCTGGCGGACCTGCCCGAGCAGGTCGAGCTGCCCTTCGACCGGCCCCGGCCGGCCGCGATGTCCTACCGGGGCGCCCACCTGCCGGTGCGGATCGACGCCGAGCTGCACCAGGGGTTGCGGGCGTTGGCCCGGGACGGCGGCGCGAGCCTGTTCATGGTGCTCCAGGCCGGGCTGGCCGCCCTGCTGGGCAAGCTCGGCGCGGGCACCGACGTCCCGATCGGCACCCCGATCGCCGGCCGCACCGACGAGGCCCTGGACGACCTGGTCGGCTTCTTCGTCAACACCCTGGTGCTGCGCACCGACCTCTCCGGCGACCCGTCGTTCACCGAACTGCTCGGCCGGGTACGCACCGGCGCGCTGGCCGCCTACGCGCACCAGGACGTGCCGTTCGAGCACCTGGTGGAGGCGCTGAACCCGGTCCGGTCGCTGACGCACCACCCGCTGTTCCAGACCATGCTCGCCCTGCAGAACGCGCCGCTCGGCGCGTTCGACCTGCCTGGGCTGCGGGTGGCGACGGACGTGGTGCACACCGGGACGGCCAAGTGCGACCTGACCTTCATCCTGGCCGAACGGCCCGAGGGGCTCTCGGGCGTCCTGGAGTACAGCACCGACCTGTTCGACGAGGACACCGCGGCGGGGATCGTCGACCGGTGGCTGCGGCTGCTGCGGGCCGTCGTCGCGGACCCCGGCCGACGGATCGGCCGGGTGGACGTGCTGTCCGCCGAGGAACTCCGGGCGCTGCTCCCGGCTCGTGCCGACCGGGGCGAGGAGCTGCCGGAGAGCAGCCTGACCGCGCTGTTCGAGCGGCAGGTGCGGGAGGACCCGGCTGCCGTTGCCCTCACGGACGGCGAAGTCGCGCTGACCTACGGCGAGTTGAACGCCCGCGCCAACCGGCTCGCGCACGCCCTGATCGACCGTGGCGTGGGCCCGGAGCAGTTGGTGGCGCTGGCCCTGCCGCGCTCGGCCGAGCTGGTTGTGGCGGTGCTCGCGGTGCTGAAGACCGGCGGCGCGTACGTGCCGGTGGACCCGGCGTACCCGGCTGCCCGGATCGCCTACCTGCTCCAGGACGCCCGGCCCGCGCTGGTCGTGACGACGAGCGGGATCGGCGACCTGCCGGGCGGAGACCCGGTGGACCGGCTGCTGCTGGACGCCGCCGACCTGGACGGGCTGCCGGACACGGACCCGGGAGTCACCGTCGATCCCGGCCATGCGGCGTACGTCATCTACACCTCAGGCTCCACGGGCAACCCCAAGGGCGTCGTGGTCCCGCACCGGAACGTGGTGCGGCTGTTCGACACCACCCGGGAGCTGTTCGGCTTCTCCGCCGAGGACGTCTGGACGCTGTTCCACTCCTACGCCTTCGACTTCTCGGTGTGGGAGCTGTGGGGCGCGCTGCTGCACGGCGGCCGGCTGGTGGTCGTGGACCACGAGACCAGCCGCTCGCCCGGCCGTTTTCTGGAGCTCCTCGCGCGGGAGAGGGTGACGGTGCTCAACCAGACGCCGTCCGCCTTCTACCAGCTGATGCGGGCGGACGCCGAGCAGCCGCGTGAACTCGCCTTGCGGACCGTCGTGTTCGGCGGTGAGGCGCTGGAGCCGGCCCGGCTCGCCGGCTGGTACGAGCGGCACCCGGACGACGCGCCGCGGCTGGTCAACATGTACGGCATCACCGAGACCACGGTGCACGTCACCTACGCGGCCCTCGACCGGTCCGGCACCGCGGCCGGTCAGATCGGCACGGCCCTCCCGGACCTGCGCACCTACGTACTGGACTCAGGCCTGCGGCCAGTGCCCCCGGGCGTGCCCGGCGAGCTGTACGTGGCCGGCCCCGGCCTGGCGCGCGGCTACCTGAACCGGCCCGGCCTGACCGCCGGGCGCTTCCCCGCCGACCCGTTCGGGCCGCCCGGCTCCCGGATGTACCGCAGCGGCGACGTGGTGCGCCGAGCGGCGGACGGCAGCCTGCGCTACGTCGGCCGGGCCGACCAGCAGGTGAAGGTCCGCGGCTTCCGGATCGAACTCGGCGAGATCGAGGCGGCGCTCGCCGCGCACCCGGCCGTCGCCCAAGTCGCCGTGCTGGCCCGGCAGGACCGCGCCGACGACACCCGGCTGGTCGCCTACCTGGTACCGGCCGCCGCTGCGCCGAGCCAGGCCGACCTGCGCGGACACCTGGCCGAACGGCTGCCGGAGTACATGGTGCCGTCGGCATTCGTCCTGCTGGACGTGCTGCCGCTGACCGCCAACGGCAAGCTGGACCACCGGGCCCTGCCCGCCCCCGACCTCACCCCCGCCGCCACCGGCCGCGCGCCGCGCACGCCCCAGGAACAGATCCTCTGCGAGCTGTTCGCCGAGGTCCTCGGGGTGGCCTCGGCGGGCGTCGAGGACGGCTTCTTCGACCTGGGCGGGCACTCCCTGCTGGCCACCCGGCTGGCCGCCCGGATCCGCGCGACGCTCGGCGTGGAAATGCCGCTGCGCGCCCTGTTCGAGGCGCCGACCCCGGCCGGCCTGGCCGTCGCCCTGGTGGCGGCCGGACCGGCGCAGGCGGCGCTGGCGCCATACCGGCGGCCGGAGAGGATCCCGCTGTCCTTCGCGCAGCGGCGGCTCTGGTTCCTGCACCAGCTGGAGGGCGCCAGCGCGCACTACAACATCCCACTGGCCTGGCGGCTTTCCGGTCCGCTCGACCGGGAGGCACTGCAGGCTGCCCTGGCGGATGTGGTGGCCCGGCACGAGAGCCTGCGCACCGTCTTCCCGGTGGTGGACGGCGTGCCGTACCAGCAGGTGCTGGACGTCGTGGCGGCCCGCCCGGGGCTGGCCGTGTGCCGGACCACGGAGGCCGCGCTGTCCGGCGCGCTGACGGCGGCGGTGGCCCGCCGGTTCGACCTCGAAGCCGAACTTCCGTTGCACGCTGAGCTGTTCGAGCTGGCGCCGGACGAGCACGCGCTGCTGCTGGTGCTCCACCACATCGCCGGCGACGGCTGGTCGCTCGGCCCGCTGGCCGCCGGCCTCACCGAGGCCTACGCGGCCCGCTGCCGGGGCGAGGAACCGCGGCGGGAGCCGCTCGCCGTCCAGTACGCCGACTACACCCTCTGGCAGCACGAGCTGCTCGGCGACGCCACGGACAGCGACAGCCCGTTCGCCCGCCAGGCGACGTACTGGACACGTCAGTTGGCCGGGCTGCCGGACCAGCTCCAGCTGCCCACCGACCGGCCCCGCCCGGCGGTCGCCTCGCGCCGGGGCGGCTTCGTGCGAGCCGGGTTGGACGCGGAGCTGCACCACGGGCTGCGCGAGCTCGCCCGTGCGCACGGGACCAGTCTGTTCATGGTGCTCCAGGCCGGGTTGGCGGCGTTGCTGAGCAAGCTCGGTGCGGGCGAGGACATCCCGATCGGCAGCCCGATCGCCGGTCGGACCGACCAGGCGTTGGACGAGCTGGTCGGCTACTTCGTCAACACCCTGGTGCTCCGAACGGACACTTCGGGCGATCCCGCATTCGCCGAGCTGCTGGGCCGGGTCCGGGATACCGCGCTGGCCGGGTACGCCAACCAGGACCTGCCGTTCGAGTACCTGGTCGAAGCCCTGAACCCGGTGCGCTCCCTGGCGCATCACCCGCTGTTCCAGGTCATGCTGGTACTGCAGAACGCGCCCCGGGCCGACTTCGCCCCGCCTGGGCTGAGTGTCCGCGACCTGCCGCTGACGACGACCACCTCCAAGCTCGACCTGATCTTCTCGCTGACCGAGCGGCACGCGGGTGACGGTCCCCCTGGGCCTGGCGGCCCGGGAGGTGCCCCCACCCCGACGGGGATCGACGCGATCGTCGAGTACACCAGCGACCTGTACGACCCGGCCACCGTCGAGACGATGATCGAGCGGTGGGTGCGGCTGCTCCGTACCGCGGTCGCCGACCCGCAGCGGCGGCTCAGCCGGATCGACCTGCGCTCCGCCGAGGAGCGTCGTGAACTGCTGCCCGCCGAGAACGGATTCGCCGCTCCGGCGGTGTCCACCGGCCTGCCCGAGCTGTTCCGGGCCCAGGCGGAGGCACGGCCCGACGGCGTCGCCGTGGTGGACGGGCAGACCGTGCTGACCTACCGCGAGCTGAACGCCCAAGCCAACCGGCTGGCCCACGCGCTGATCGCCCGAGGTGTGGGACCGGAGCAACTCGTCGCGCTGGCGCTGCCGCGCTCGGCCGAGCTGGTGGTCGCCGTCCTGGCCGTACTCAAGGCCGGAGCCGCCTACCTCCCGGTCGATCCGGACTACCCGGCTGCCCGGATCGAGTACCTGCTGGCCGACGCCCGGCCCACACTCCTCCTGACCACCCGCGGGGTCGACCTGCCCGGCACGGACGGCCTCGACCGGCTCCTGCTGGACGACGCCGATACGGCAGGGCTGCCGGATGACGACCCGGGCGTCACCGTTGATCCCGACAACGCGGCGTACGTCATCTACACCTCCGGTTCCACCGGGAATCCCAAGGGTGTGGTGGTCTCGCACCGGAACGTGGTGCGGCTCTTCGTCGCCACCCGGCACTGGTTCGGATTCACCACGGAGGACGTCTGGACGCTGTTCCACTCGTACGCCTTCGACGTCTCGGTGTTCGAGATCTGGGGCGCGCTGCTGCACGGCGGGCGGTTGGTGGTGGTGCCGTTCGAGGACAGCCGCTCGCCGGGGCGGTTCCTGCGCCTGCTGGCCGACGAGGGGGTGACGGTGCTCAGCCAGACGCCGTCCGCCTTCTACCAGCTGATGCAGGCCGACCGGGACGCCCCCGAGCACGAGCTGCCCGCGCTGCGTACGGTGATCTTCGCCGGTGAGGCGCTGGAGCCGGCCCGGCTCACCGACTGGTACGCGCGCCACGCGGACGACGCACCGCGGCTGGTCAACATGTACGGCATCACCGAGACCACGGTGCACGTCACGTACGTGGAGCTGGACAACGACTGTGTCGCCGATACCGCCAGTGTCATCGGCACCGAGATCCCGGACCTGCGCGGCCACGTGCTCGACGCGTACCTGCAGCCGGTGGCGCCCGGTGTGGTCGGTGAACTGTACGTGGCCGGCGCCGGGCTGGCGCGCGGCTATCTGAACCGGCCGGGCCTGACCGCCGGGCGGTTCGTCGCCGATCCATTCGGGCCGACCGGGTCCCGGATGTACCGTTCGGGCGACCTGGTGCGACGGCGCGCGGACGAGACGCTGGAGTACGTGGGCCGGGCGGACCAGCAGGTGAAGGTGCGCGGCTTCCGGATCGAACTCGGCGAGATCGAGGTGGCGTTGGCGGAGCACCCGCTGGTTCGCCAGGTCACGGTACTCGCCCGGCAGGACCGCGCCGACGACAAGCGTCTGGTCGCCTACGTGGTGCCGGCCGCGGGGGAGTCGATCGGGCCGGAGGAACTCCGTACGCATCTGCGCGAGCGGCTGCCGGACTACATGGTGCCGGCCGCCTTCGTCGCCCTGGAGAACCTTCCGCTGACCATCAACGGCAAGCTGGACCGGCGCGCCCTGCCCGAGCCCGAGTACACCGCCTCGCGGGCCGGCCGAGCTCCACATACGCCACAGGAACACGTCCTCGCCGAACTGTTCGCGCAGGTGCTGGGCGTGGCCCGGGTCGGGGTCGACGACGACTTGTTCGAGCTCGGCGGGCACTCGCTGCTGGCGACCCGGCTGGTGGCCCGGGTGCGCGCGACTCTGGGCGTGGAACTGGAACTGCGTAGCCTGTTCGAGACGCCGACGGTGGCCGGGCTGGCCGCCGGGCTCGGTGGGGCCGGGCGGGCCCGGCTCGCGCTGCGCCGCGCGGAGCGGCCCGAGCGGGTGCCGCGGTCGTTCGCGCAGCGGCGGCTGTGGTTCCTGCGCCAG
>NZ_JBFBDY010000232.1:0-9699 GCF_040683475.1 Kitasatospora sp. NPDC093558
GGTACAGCTGGAGTGCGGCCCGCAGCGCGCCCGAGGGCGCCCCGATCGTCGGTGTGGTCATGCGAAGATCCCCCTCATCAGCGCCCGTCCGGCAGGTCCGGGCTTCCCCTTCAGCGCCGAGCGGACGGTGGCCAGGCGGCGCTCCGCCTCGGCCGCGACGGTCCGCAGCCGCTCCGCCTCGGTGGCCAGCGCGCTCCGGCCGGAGCCGGTCAGCGCGTAGGTGCGGCGGGCCCGGCCGTCGACGATCTCCTCGGCGGCGACCTCGATCAGGCCCTGCTGGAGCAGGCGGTCGAGGGCGCCGTAGAGGGTGCCGGTGCGCATCTTGACCCGGCCGCCGGAGATCTCGGAGATCTCCTGGATGAGCGCGTACCCGTGTCTGGGCGCGTCGGCCAGTGCGGTGAGCAGCAGCAGCGTCGGCTCCTGCATCGAGCGTTCTGTCATGCGTCTACATATATCGTCAACCGGCATATAGGTCCAGCACCGGTCCCGCCGCGGACACGTCTGTGACACGACCAGCACAATGGCGCCCATGCCGAACACCGAGGACCTGCTCGCCGACTGGACCGCCCTGCTGCACCGCTGCGGCACCACCGCCGACCCCGTGGCGTACGGCCGGGAGCTGCTCCGCCGCTGGGCCGAGCCGCAGCGCCGGTACCACACCGCCGACCACCTGCGCGCGGTCCTGCGGCACGTCGACGCCCTCGCCGGGCACGCCGCCGACCCGGACGCCGTCCGGCTCGCCGCCTGGTTCCACGACGCCGTCTACCGGCCCGACCGCTCCGAGAACGAGGAGCGCAGCGCCGCGCTCGCGGTCCGGGCCCTCACCGCCGCCGGCCTGCCCGCCGCGCGGACGGCCGAGGTCGAGCGGCTCATCCTGCTCACCGTCACCCACGACCCCGCCCCGGGCGACCGCGACGGCGAGGTGCTGTGCGACGCGGACCTCGCCGTCCTCGGCGGCACCCCGGAGGCGTACGCGGCCTACGTGGCCGCCGTCCGCGAGGAGTACGGCTTCGTGCCCGAGCCGGACTTCCGGGCAGGACGGGCGGCCGTGCTGCGCCGGCTCCTCGCCCTGCCCGCGCTCTACCGCACCCCGGCCGCCCACGAGCGCTTCACGGTGGCGGCGCGGGCCAACCTGACGGCCGAACTCGCCGCCCTCTAGGCCAACTTCCCGACCGGCGCGACCGCGGCTCCCTGCTTGCCGCACACCCAGTGCGGGTCCGGTCCCAGCTCCGGCTCCACGCTCAGCGCGTGCGGGTCCCCGTCGGCCGCGCAGGCGGTGCACAGCGGCCAGCGGCCGTACGCCTCCAGGAGCGCGTCCTGGACGTCCTGGGCGACCAGCCCGAGCACGTACTCCGTGCCGTCCGGCCACTGCTCCAGCCACCACCGCCGGTGCGTGACGGCCTGCTCCACGAGCGAGACGACGGCGGCGTCCGCCACGTCCCGCGCGGTGAGGTCGGCCAGGATCCGCGCACGGGCGTCGTGCAGGGCGCTCTCGATGTCAGCCATCCGTGAATTCTCCCAGGAAACGCCGCGTGGGCGGCCCCCCGAAGGGGACCGCCCACGCGATCGGAACACCGATCCGGTCGAACGACCAGGATCAGAAGTCCATGTCACCGCCCGGCATGCCGCCGGCCGGGGCCGCGGCCTTCTCCGGCTTGTCGGCGATGACGGCCTCGGTGGTGAGGAACAGCGCCGCGATGGAGGCGGCGTTCTGCAGCGCCGAGCGGGTGACCTTGGCCGGGTCGATGATGCCCACGGCGATGAGGTCGACGTACTCGTTGGTGGCGGCGTTCAGGCCGTGACCGGCGGGGAGGTTGCGCACCTTCTCCACCACGACGCCGCCCTCGAGGCCGGCGTTGGTCGCGATCTGCTTGATCGGGGCCTCCAGCGCCACGCGGACGATGTTGGCACCGGTGGCCTCGTCGCCCTCGAGCTCCAGCTTGTCGAACGCGACACCGGCCTGCAGCAGGGCGACGCCACCACCGGCGACGATGCCCTCCTCGACGGCGGCCTTGGCGTTGCGGACGGCGTCCTCGATGCGGTGCTTGCGCTCCTTGAGCTCCACCTCGGTGGCCGCGCCGGCCTTGATGACGGCCACGCCGCCGGCCAGCTTGGCGAGGCGCTCCTGGAGCTTCTCGCGGTCGTAGTCCGAGTCGCTGTTCTCGATCTCGGCGCGGATCTGGTTCACGCGGCCCGCGACCATCTCGCTGTCGCCGGCACCGTCGACGATCGTGGTCTCGTCCTTGGTGATGACGACCTTGCGGGCGCCACCCAGGAGGTCCAGACCGGCGTTCTCCAGCTTCAGGCCGACCTCCTCGGAGATCACGGTGCCGCCGGTGAGGGTGGCGATGTCCTGGAGCATGGCCTTGCGGCGGTCGCCGAAGCCCGGGGCCTTGACGGCGACGGACTTGAAGACGCCCTTGATCTTGTTGACGATCAGGGTCGAGAGGGCCTCGCCCTCGACGTCCTCGGCGATGATGACGAGCGGCTTGCCGCTCTGCATGACCTTCTCCAGCAGCGGGAGCAGGTCCTTGATGCCGCCGATCTTGGAGTTGGCGATGAGGATGTACGGGTCCTCGAACGTCGCCTCCATGCGCTCCAGGTCGGTCGCGAAGTAGGCGGAGATGTAGCCCTTGTCGAAGCGCATGCCCTCGGTGAGCTCGAGCTCCAGGCCGAAGGTGTTGCTCTCCTCGACGGTGATGACGCCTTCCTTGCCGACCTTGTCCATCGCCTCGGCGATGAGCTCGCCGATCTGGGTGTCGGCGGCGGAGATGGAGGCGGTGGAGGCGATCTGCTCCTTGGTCTCCACGTCGGTGGCCTGGGCCAGCAGCTGGTCCGAGACGGCGGCGACGGCCTTCTCGATGCCGCGCTTCAGGGCCATCGGGTTGGCGCCGGCGGCGACGTTGCGCAGACCCTCGCGAACCAGGGCCTGGGCGAGCACGGTGGCGGTGGTGGTGCCGTCGCCCGCGACGTCGTCCGTCTTCTTGGCGACCTCCTTGACGAGCTCCGCACCGATCTTCTCGTACGGGTCCTCGAGCTCGATCTCCTTGGCGATGGAGACACCGTCGTTGGTGATCGTGGGGGCGCCCCACTTCTTCTCCAGCACGACGTTGCGACCCTTGGGGCCGAGCGTGACCTTCACTGCGTCGGCGAGCTGGTTCATGCCACGCTCAAGGCCGCGGCGAGCTTCCTCATCAAAGGCGATGATCTTGGCCATCTGAAGTGGTCCTCCGGGACACGGTCGACTGCTCGGACCAAGGGGTGCCCGCGACGGACGGCCAAGGTGTGCGGGGGTCTATTCCCCTACCGCTCCCAGGGCCTCACCGACCCGGTCCGCTGTCACTCTAAGGCTGTGAGTGCTAACGCCAATGATTAGCACTCCGGGTGGTCGAGTGCAAGCCCAATCGCCAAGCCGGGAGCCGCCCCGAGAACGCCGACGGGCCCGTACGACGCGTGTCGTACGGGCCCGTCGAGAAGCGAGTGGTCGCCGGCCGTGGGCCGCGCCGAGCTCCTGGAGCCGGAAGGGGTCAGACAGCGCGGACCATGTCCGCCTGCGGGCCCTTCTGTCCCTGGGAGATCTCGAACTCGACCCGCTGGCCCTCCTCGAGGGTGCGGTAGCCGTCCATCTGGATCGCGCTGTAGTGGACGAAGACGTCCGCACCACCGTCGACCGCGATGAAGCCGTAGCCCTTCTCCGCGTTGAACCACTTGACGGTGCCCTGAGCCATTCCGAACTCCCCTAGTGCTGTGCTGGCCCTTCACGGTCCCGCGGGTCGCGGGACCGGGTTGGATTGAAGGCCGGCCCGGGGAACCCCCCCTGGGCACAGCCGTGCACGCCGCGATCCACCGTCCCGAACGACATCCGGTGAGCGGGTGATTGCGTCGACCGCGGCTGAATGTATCCGGACCGACGCCCTCTGCAACAGGGCCCTCCGCGGTGAATTCCGGGTCCGCGTCAAGGGACAGGACGGGCCGAACCGGAAGGAACTCGGCAATTCGCGCCGGACATAGCGGACGCATTGCGCAAAACCCCTGAAGAATTCTGACATCCGCGTGACATGTTTCCCGGGCCCGGTCCCCGGGCGGTCTCAACGGACGGACGGCGGAGCGGCGGTTCGCACGGGGAGGGTGAGGGGGACCCCTGTTCCCGGCCGAGCGACACTCTACTCCCACTCGACCGGGAAATATTCCCGCCGAAATGCGAGCAGCCGCCCGCGCGCACGGAATGCGGAATTCCGTGCGCGCGGGCGGCCGGTCGGAGCGGGGCGCGGCTCAGCAGCCGCCGGCCACCGCCGGAATGATCGAGACGCTGGCGCCGTCCTTGATCTCGGTCGCGAGGCCCTCGGCGAAACGCACGTCGTCGTCGTTCACGTACACGTTGACGAAACGGCGCAGCTTCCCGGTGTCGTCCAGGATGCGGGCCGAGATGCCCGCGTGGTTCTTCTCCAGGTCGGCGATGACGTCGCCCAGGGTCCCGCCGTCGGCGGCGACCTCGGCGGCCCCGCCGGTGTAGGTGCGCAGGATGGTGGGGATGCGGACGGTGGCGCTCATGGGTGGCTCTCCTCGTGGGGGGAATCAGGCGGACGCGAGGCCGGCGCTGCGGAAGGAATCCAGCGTCGGGCGGATGACCGCGGTCATCCCGGCATCGGCGACGGCGTCCAGGGTCTTGAGGCCGTCACCGGTGTTGATCGCGACGGTCTCCTTGGCCGGATCCAGCTGTCCGGTCTCGACCAGCTTCTTGAGCACGCCGACGGTCACCCCGCCCGCGGTCTCGGCGAAGATGCCCTCGGTGCGGGCCAGCAGCCGGATCGCGGCCACCACCTCGGCGTCGGTCACGTCCTCGACCGCCCCGCCGGTGCGCCGCGCGATGTCCAGCACGTACGGGCCGTCGGCCGGGTTGCCGATCGCCAGCGACTTGGCGATGGTGTCCGGCTTCACCGGCTTGATCACGTCCCGGCCGGCCTTGAACGCCGCGGACACCGGCGAGCAGCCCTCGGCCTGGGCCCCGAAGATCTTGTACGGCCGGTCCTCGACCAGCCCGAGCTTGATCAGCTCCTGCAGACCCTTGTCGATCTTCGTGAGCTGCGAGCCCGAGGCGATCGGGATGACGATCTGCTCCGGCAGCCGCCAGCCGAGCTGCTCGCAGATCTCGTACGCGAGCGTCTTGGAACCCTCGCCGTAGTACGGGCGGAGGTTGACGTTGACGAAGCCCCAGCCCTCGCCGGCCGGGTCGCCGATCAGCTCCGAGCAGAAGCGGTTCACGTCGTCGTAGTTGCCCTCGATGCCGACCAGCTCACCGCCGTACACGCCGGCCATGACGACCTTGCCCTGCTCCAGGTCGTGCGGGATGAACACGCACGAGCGGAACCCGGCCCGGGCCGCCGCCGCGCCCACCGCACCGGCCAGGTTGCCGGTCGACGAGCAGGACAGCGTCGTGTAGCCGAAGGCGCGCGCGGCCTCGATGGCGCAGGCCACCACGCGGTCCTTGAACGAGTGCGTCGGGTTGCCCGAGTCGTCCTTCACGTACAGCCCAGCCGTGAAGCCCAGTTCCCGTCCGAGGTTGTCCGCCTTCACCAGCGGGGTCCACCCCGGGTTCAGGTTGGGCTTGGAAGCGACATCGGCCGGCACCGGCAGCAGCGGCGCGTAGCGCCAGATCGACGCGGGCCCGGCCTCGATGCGCTTGCGCAGCTCCTCGGCGGCCTCGCCGCCGAACTCGTACGCGATCTCCAGCGGCCCGAAGCACTCCAGGCAGGCGAAGTTCGGACCGAGCGGGAAGCGGGTGCCGCACTCCCGACAGGACAGGGCGGCGGCGGGGCCGAGATCCACGGATGCGGGTGCGACGGTGTCGATAGCCATGATGGCGGAGGCCTCTCTCCTCATCTTCCCCGTGGCGCGGGCGCGCCACGGGCCGGAATTGGCACCTGTCCCGCCGGGGCCTGGTGATCGGCCGCGCGAGAAGGTTGCCGGGACGTCAACGGGCCGTTCCCTCAGTCCCTCTGGATGAGCATGTGAAGTTGTCGTCAGCGGCGACCCCGGCGTGCGAAGGTCCGACCGCTGTACGAAGACTGTATCCGAAGGCGCCGAGCCCGAAAGGGGCCGTCCGCCACGCGAGATGGCCCGTTCCACCCCGATCCGCCGAGGAGAGTCCCGTGCCCGCCGAACCGACCCCCGCACTCCTCCCGCAGGCGGCCTCCTGGCTGGGCCGCCGCTCGTGGAGCGCGGCCGACCGGCCGGTCGACACCCTCCTCGCGGCCAAACGGCGCACCGGCCACACCGTCAGCGTCGTCCTGCCCGCCCTCGACGAGGCGGCGACCGTCGGCGACATCGTCCGCACGATCCGGCGCGAGCTGATGGAACGCCTCCCCCTGGTCGACGAGCTCGTCGTCGTCGACTCCGGCTCCGCCGACGACACCGCCGCCATCGCCGCCGAGGCCGGCGCCCGGGTCGAACACCGCGACCGGATCCTGCCCCGACTGCCCGCAGCCCCCGGCAAGGGCGAGGTGCTGTGGCGCTCGCTGCTGGTCACCCACGGCGACATCGTCTGCTTCATCGACGCCGACCTGCGCGAGTTCGACCCCGCGTTCGTCTCCGGCACCGTCGGCCCGCTGCTCACCGAGCCGGACATCCAGCTGGTCAAGGCCATGTACGACCGCCCGCTCGAGACCGAGAGCGGCGCGGTCGTCCCCGCCGGCGGAGGCCGGGTGACCGAACTGGTGGCCCGCCCCCTCCTCAACCTGCACTGGCCGGAACTCGCCGGTTTCGTCCAGCCGCTCGGCGGCGAGTACGCGGCCCGCCGCGCCCTGCTCGAACGGCTCCCCTTCCCCACCGGCTACGGCGTCGAACTCGGCCTCCTGGTCGACGCGTTGGAACTCGCCGGGCTCGACGCCCTGGCCCAGGTCGACGTCGGCGTCCGGCACCACCGCCACCAGGACGGCCAGGCCCTCGGCCGGATGGCCGCGACCATCTACCGCACCGCGCTGGAACGCCTCGACCGCACCCACCGGCTCAAGGCCTCGGCCGACCTCGTCCACCCGCTGCTCACCCAGTTCACCCGCGACCCGGAGACCCGCGCGTTCACCGCCCACACCCACCCCGTGACGGCCCTGGAGCGCCCCCCGATGCACACCGTGCCCGAGTACGCGACCCGCCACTGACACGTTTGCCGACCCAAACCCCCGGCAACGTACCAACCATGGGCGATCTCACGACCGAACGTTCGAGCGCGACCGTGCTGGTGGCATCCAACCGGGGGCCGGTCTCCTTCAGCACCGCGGACGACGGCACGCTGACCCTCAAACGCGGCGGCGGAGGCCTGGTCTCCGGCCTCTCCGCGATCGACGACCCGCACGCCGTCTGGGTGTGCGCCGCCCTCGGCGACGCCGACCGCCGGGCCGCCCGGGAAGCCCCCGACGGCCGCCTCGACCTGGCCGGCCACGACGTCGGCGGACAGGCCGTCCGGATGCTGGACATCGACCCCGAGACCTTCGCCCGCGCCTACAACGGCGTCGCGAACTCCACCCTCTGGTTCGTGAGCCACCTGCTCTACGCCACGCCCACGGCCCCCGCCTTCGACGCCGGCTTCCGCACCGAGTGGGCCGCCTACGAGACGTACAACCAGGCCTTCTCGGACGCCCTCGCGGCCGAGGCCGCCCCGGACGCCGCCGTCCTGGTCCAGGACTACCACCTGTCCCTCACCCCGGCGCTGCTCCGCGCCACCCGCCCCGACCTGCGCATCGGCCACTTCTCCCACACCCCGTGGGCCCCGCCCGAGTACTTCCGGCTCCTCCCCGACGACGTGGCCAGGGCCGTCCTCACCGGCATCCTCGGCGCCGACCGGGCGGGCTTCCTCACCGAACGCTGGGCGAGGGCCTTCGCCGCCTGCTGCAAGGAGATCCTGAACGCGACCGTCGACGACGACGCCCTCACCGTCACCCACGACAACCGCACGACCCACCTCGGCGTACACGCCCTGGGCGCCGACGCCGACTTCCTGCGCGAGCGCGCCCATCGCCCCGACGTCGACGAGCGCCTCGCCACGCTGCGCGAGGCCGTCGGCGACCGGCGCACGATCGTCCGGGTCGACCGCACCGAGCTGAGCAAGAACATCGTCCGCGGCCTGCTGGCCTACCGGCACCTGCTGCGCACGCGCCCGGAGTGGCACGACCGCGTCGTGCACATCGCCTTCGCCTACCCGTCCCGCACCGACCTCGCCGAATACCGGAACTACACGGCCCAGGTCCGAGACCTCGCCCAGGCCATCAACACCGAATTCGCCACCCCCACCTGGCAGCCGGTGATCCTGCACGTCGACGACGACTTCCCGCGCTCCCTCGCCGCCTACCGGCTCGCCGACGTCGCCCTGGTGAACCCCATCCGGGACGGCATGAACCTGGTGGCCAAGGAAGTCCCGGTGGTCTCCGACCACGGCTGCGCCCTCGTCCTGTCCCGCGAGGCCGGCGCCCACACCGAACTGGCCGACGACGCGATCGTCGTCAACCCGTACGACGTCATCGAGACGGCCGACGCCCTCCACGCGGGCCTTACCATGCCCGCCGAGGAGCGCGCCGACCGCACCAAGCGCCTGGCCGCGGCGGCCACCGCGCTCCCGCCGCAGCAGTGGTTCCTGGACCAGCTCAACGCGCTCTGATCGCCTCGCCCAGGTCCACCAGCAGTTCCACCACGCCCGCCGGCCCGGGCACGACCAGGTCGGCCCGGTCGGCAAGCTCCCGCACCGGCGCGTCCCCCACCGCGCCGCTGCACACGAGCACCCCCGCGAGCCCCTCCCCGCGCAACTTCTCGACGGCAGCGAAAGCCGCGACATCCCCCAGATCATCCCCGGCATAGAGCACGGCCCGAGCCCCACGCTCCCGCAGGAAGCCCGTCAGCGCGGCCCCCTTGTCCACCCCCGGAGGCCGGAGCTCAAGCACCAGCCGCCCGGGCTCCACCACCAGCCCGTGCTCCGCCGCCAGCTCGGCCACCGGCCCGCGCAACAGCTCCAGCGCCTCCTCCGGCGCCGCCGTACGCCGCGTGTGCACCGCGAGCGAGCGCCCCTTGTCCTCGACCCACGTCCCGTCGGGCGCCCCCACCGAGGCCAGCACCCCGGACAGGACCCCGCGCACCGCGACCACCCCCGGATGCACCGGAGGCGCCGAAACCTCCCCGTTCTCCCACCGCTCGGCCCCGTAATGCCCGAGCACGACAACCCCGGGAAGCCCGTCCAGCCCCCCGTACTCGACGGCCAGAGCAGCCGGCCGCCCCGTGACGACGACAACGGCCCCCACCTTCGCCACCAGAGCCGCCAGCGCACCCCGAACCCCCCGATGCGCCCGAGCCTGCGAAGGATCGGCAACGATCGGCGCAAGGGTCCCGTCGAAGTCCAAAGCAACGACGGCATCATCGGGAGCGTCGAAGATCCCCCGAACCCCATCCCGCCCGGCCTCGGTCACGGGCACCCACTTCTCGAAAAATCCCATGCGCTGCCCCTACCCCACCCCCCGGCCGTCTAAGGCAAGCACCGAGCCACCCCCACACCCCTATCCCTCCCCCACCCCTCAACCCGCACCGATGCACCCCCTCAACCACCCCCCATCCCCCTCCCCACCCAGCGAGAGGGTCGCGCTGCGGGAGGGGGTGGCGGAGGGGGTGGCCGCGGAGAGGGGCGTGACGGGTGATTTTCAGACTGCCAACGGCGAGAACCCC
>NZ_JBFBDY010000233.1:0-9652 GCF_040683475.1 Kitasatospora sp. NPDC093558
CGGGCGTCCCGGCAGCCGGAGGGGCGGCCGGGGAGGCGGGCGCCGTCCCAGCCCCGGGCGCGGGCGTGGCCGCCCCGGCGGCCGGCGGCGCGTCCCCCGCGGCGGCGCGCGGCGCGAGCAGCACCTGGATCCGTCCGCTCGCGACCCACTGGGCCAGCCGCGGGCCGTCCGCCGTGCCGACCGCCACGTCGAGCACGACGCTGCCGTCGGTGTCCGGGCGGCCGACCGTGATGACCGTCGCGGTCAGCGAGTCCGGCCGCCCGTTGTCGGGGGTGTAGACGAGCACGACCTGCATGCCTGGCTGGAGCCGGGAGGCCGGGAGTTGGCTGCGGCGGGCGGCGACGCCGACGATGATCTGCCCGGGCTGCACGGCGAGCGACTGGGCGAGGTCGCCCTTGGTCAGCATCGCGCCGCGCTTGAGGTCGGTGGCCGCCCGCAGGCCGACCGCGCCGGAGCGGTCCTGCGCGGACACCGGCCGCAGCGCCGGGTCGGAGGCGATCCTGGCCACCACGAGGTCGTCGTCGGTGATCACCTGCCCGTACGGGACGTCCCGGGCGAGGGCCAGCACGGCGACCCGCTGGCCGGTGCTGTTGTAGAGGACGGCGCCGCCGAGCCCGCCGGCGGCGATCAGGGCGATCGACATGGCGAGCACCGCCGGGCGCCGGCGCCGGGCCCGCAGGGTGCGGGCGGGGGCGTGCGGCGCGGCGCGGCCCTTGCCGCCCCTGCCCTTGCCCTTGCCGCCGCCTTGGCCCTGCGCCTGTTCGGGAACGGCCACGGACACCGCGGCGCCTGCGGGTGTGCCGGATCCCGGCGTCGCGTACGTACGGTTCTCCACCGGGTTGAGGCCTTTCGCGTGTCGTCGTGCTCGTCCGTTGCCGTGCCGCGGTGCCGGGAAGGTCAGTTGAGCACCTGCACCTCGGCGACCTTGAGCTTGAGCGTGTCGTTCCGGTCGATCGGGATCTCGAAGTCCGCGACGTTCAGGCCCGTGACCTTCACCGCGCCCACCCAGTGCACGGTGACGTTGACGGTGAAGGTCGCGTCGGGCTCGCCGGCCGAGCCGGTCGGGAACTCGAAGCCGCAGTCCGGCGACTTGGCGCCGCCGTAGGACTTGTCGTACGGCGTCCCCGGGTTGTCGCAGGTCACCGAGTACTTGCTGCTGAAGCCCCAGACCACGCTCTTGAGCCTGGGCGTGACGGTGACGGTGACCCCCCGTTCCGTCAGGTGCATCGCCTCCGGCGCCCGGGAGCCGTTCACCCAGAGCCAGACCGGCGACTTCACCACGGCGGTGCCCTGCGGACGCGCGGCCGGCGCGGGGGCCGGGAAGGTCATCATGTCCCTGATCTGGATGGCCAGTGCGTGCGGGTCGGGCGGCGGAGCGGCCGGCGCCTGCGCGTGGAACTCCAGCGGGCCCGGGGCCCACCCCCCGCCGGCCTGCGGGCAGGACGGGAGGTAGAGCGCGCCGTCCGTGGGCTTGTGTCCCTGCCACGCCGGGTCGTCCGGTCTGTCGACGACGCGGTAGTAGCAGCCGGTCTCGCCGCTGAACCAGCCCATCTCCGGGTCGTGGCACGGCCATTCGTGCTTGTTCCACGAGCAGGTCAGCGGACCGCCGCCACTGTTGCCGCCGGTGCCGGAGCCCGTCGCCCCGCCACTGCCCGGGGTGCTCCCCCCGCCGTGGACCTCGCCGCAGATCGCCGCCGGTGCGCATTGTCCGGCGCCGCCGCCCGGTGTTTCGTCCGCGATCGCCGGAACGGCGGCCGACATCAGCAGCAGGGCCGCCGAGACCGGCGCGAGGGGTGCGAATCGCCGAGCGGTATTCCCGATGTTCAGCATGTCCGGTCCGCCTCCCGCTTGAAGTCGTAGATCAGCCAGCGTTCCTGGAACCAGCGCAGGGATGCCGTCGCCAGGTACCGGCTGACCCGCCCCACCGGTTCCCGCGCGGCCTTCGTGGCGGCGTCGACCCGGTGCCATCCCGACACGTCGAGGCAGTCCTCGATCACGGCCGTGTGCGGATCGGCTTTCAGGTCGACCGCCGTCACGACGGCGGAATTGCGCGGCGCTCCGGTCATCACCAGTTTGGCGTCGTGGAGTTGACGCAGTCCGACGAGCGTATCGGCGAGCGCCTGCGCGGAGGAGTACGTCTCCAGAGCGATTCCGTCCGAATCCGTTCGCCCGAATGCGTCCGTCTGGGCCCGCCACCAGTCCTGATAGGTGTTCATGGCCAGTCGCCCCGCGGCGCCTTCCGCACCCGTGGTCGGCGCGATCGTGGCGTTTACGGAACCACCCGAAGGAGTTAGCGGGTTCACTTGCGCGACGCTCGGCGCACCCGTCCCGAGACGATCGACGGAACCGTCCGGCCCACCGCTCGCGCACGCGCCCAGCAGCATCGCCAGAACCACCCCACCGACCCCAACCGCCCCAGGGCGCACCACATTTCCGCGCTGCCGCATCGCCCCACCTCATCGCGACCGAACCCGGCCGAACTCCGTGGCCGCCAGAAGAATTCCGCCGTCCCGCCGATGTTTCCGCGGGCATCGATTCTTCGCCAACCCACCCCATCACGGCAACACCTCGAGCCCCCTGACCTTACGCGGAAGGCGGATCCGTCGGGGCACTTTCGCGCCACAGAACGGCCAACAGTTCTTCGGAAAGCGACAATCCGGCCAATGCGCCCCGCACGGCCGCCCGATTGCGCATCAAGAGGCGTCCGCCCTGCGGCGGAACGAGCAGGCGCGCGCCCGGCGCACCCGAACTTCCGGCCGGTTCCGCGCCGTCCAGCAGCGCGGCGACGGCGGGCTGGAGGTCCAGCGGCCCGACGGCGGCGGGCGCGCCCGGCAGGCCCTGGCGCAGCACGGTGGTCAGGGCGTGGCTGAACGATCCCTCGGCTCCCGGCAGGACGGCGTCCCGGCCGCGTCTGCCCGGGGTGTAACGGCCTATCCGGCCCCACAGCGGGACGCGCGAGTAGCTCAGCAGTTCGCCCGCGCCCTCCTGGCCGGAACGGGCGTCGGCACCGCGTTCGAGCGCCGCCCAGGTGTCCCGGTCGGCGACGGCGTCGACGAGCAGCAGCGTCTCCTCATGGTCGCCGTGCACCATGGCGCTGACCACCCAGTCCCAGGCGAGGCCGCGGCGGTAGGCGTTGTCGGCGGTGCTGCCCGCGGTGACCAGGGCGAGCCGGCGCCCGCGCGGGTCGGCGACCAGCTGGCCGACCAGGCAGACCACCAGCCAGCGGCCGGGGTGCTGGGCGGCCGAACGGACGGCGGTGAGCATCGCGTTGGCGTCCGCGTCCGGCGCGACGGCGGTGACCCGGCAGCCCCCCGCGCCGGTGTCGAAGCACATCCCGGGCAGCTCCCCGGCGAGCAGACGGGCACCGTCCGGCGCGTGCGCCGACCCGCCGAAGCCCTTGTCGGGGCCGCCGTCCGCCCCGATCACCACCAGATCGACCCCGCCGACCATCCGCACGCCCCCTCCTCGCCGGCCCCGGCGCACCCGGGGCCGCCCGCCGGGCAGGCTACCCCTCCCGGCCCCCGCCGACGGGGCTCCCGGCCCCCGCGCTCCGGGACCATGGGCCCTATCCGCCCGCACCGCGACCGGAGGACGATCGGACGCATGGAGCCCGACGACGACCGTGTGGAGACCCTGAGCGAGGCCGAGTGCCTGCGGCTGCTCAGCACCGTGCCCGTCGGGCGCGTGGTGTACACCGAGCACGCGCTGCCCGCCGTCCTGCCGGTCTCCTTCGAGGTCGTGGACGGGCGGTTGCTGCTCGCCGTGCGCCGGGGAAGTGCGACCGCGCGCGGGCTTGACGGCACGGTGGTGGCGTTCCAGGCGGACCTCCTGGACCCGGTCACCCGTACCGGCTGGAGCGTGCTGGTGCACGGACGGGCGGACGCGCTCGGCGATCCCGAGCAGCTGCGGCGGGCGCTGCGCTCCGGGCTGCGGCCGTGGGTGGGGGATCCGGAGCCGATGTACTTCGCGCTGGTGCCGGAACTGGTGAGCGGGCGCCGGTTGCTCCCGGCCGGGCGCGGCGTGCTGTGGTCCTGAGGGCCTGAAGCCCTGAAGCCTCCGAAGCCCTTGATGCCCCTGCGCCCCTGAAGCCCTGACCTGGGGAATCCGTCCCGGCCCTGTCGTCGGTCCGGTGCCCGCTCCTGACAGGTACCGGGGAGTACGACTAACCTGCCGACGTCCTGATCACCGGGCTGCGGCCCGTCCCCCTCCAGGAGCGCACCGTGACGAGCTTCGCCTCCCTCGCCGACCTCGCCGCCGCCGTCGGCACCGAGCTGGGCACCAGCCAGTGGCACACGATCGACCAGCGCCGGATCGACCTGTTCGCCGAGGCGACCGGCGACCACCAGTGGATCCACGTGGACCCGCAGCGGGCGAAGGAGAGCCAGTTCGGCTCGA
This sequence comes from Kitasatospora sp. NPDC093558, assembly GCF_040683475.1. NCBI lineage: Bacteria > Bacillati > Actinomycetota > Actinomycetes > Kitasatosporales > Streptomycetaceae > Kitasatospora > Kitasatospora sp. NPDC093558. The sequence goes on from NZ_JBFBDY010000233.1 coordinate 4,396, forward strand.
CCATCGCGCACGGGTACCTGACGCAGTCGATGATCCCGGTGCTCGCGAAGGAGTGCTACAGCGTCGAGGGGGTGCGGATGGCGCTCAACTACGGGTCGGAGAAGGTGCGCTTCCCGGCGCCCGTGCCGGTGGGCACCGCGATCCGGGCCACCGCCGAACTCGTCTCGGCCACCGAGGTGCCGGGCGGGGTCCAGGCGGTCGTGCGCTTCACGATCACCAGCGCGGAGAGCGCCAAGCCGCACTGCGTCGCGGAGACGATCACCCGCTTCTACGTCTGACCCACCGGGGCCGGTGCGCCTGGGCCCGTACTCCGATTGGCCCGCACGGACGTCTCCACCGGGTCCGCACGGCTCACGGGGAGTAATCTCCGACGAGATGGTTGTCGTACCGCGTGGGGGCCGCGCCCGGCCCGCCCCGCGGTGCGACCCCCGGCCTGCCCGGTAGCCGCGACCGTCCCTGGAGGAGCCGTGCCCCGCCCTGCCCCGTGGTTCTCCCGCCTCGCCGGTCTGACCGCCCAGCTCGCTCCTGCACCCACCCGTCCGGCCCCGAGCCCCGACCCTGGCCCCGGCCTCGCCGGACTGCCCCGCGCGGCCTGGCACCGGGTCCGGGCGGAGGCCTTCGGGGCCGACCCGCGCGGCGAACGGCTGGCCCGCATCCACCGCTCCCCGCAGTTCGCCGACGGCGCCTTCCGCAACCCGCTGCCCACCCGCCGCCTGGTGTACGAGCGCAGCCCGCTGGAGATCACCCTCGCCCAGCTGGCGGGCGACAAGACCCGCCGCGCGCCGGCCGCCGCCGTACCGGTGCACCGGCTGCTGCCCTCCGACCTCGCCGCGCCGCCGGAGTCCGGGCTGCGGCTCACCTGGCTCGGGCACGCGACCGTCCTCGCCGAGATCGGCGGACGCCGGGTGCTGCTCGACCCGGTGTGGGGCGAGCGCTGCTCGCCGTTCGCCTGGACGGGCCCCAAGCGGCTGCACCCGGTGCCGCTGCCGCTCGCCGAACTCGGGCCGGTGGACGTCGTGGTGGTCTCGCACGACCACTACGACCACCTCGACATGGCGACGATCCGCGCGCTCAACGGGACGGGCGCGGTGTTCGCCGTGCCGCTCGGGGTCGGCGCGCACCTGGAGCACTGGGGGGTGCCGGCGAGCCGGATCGTCGAGCTGGACTGGTGGGAGTCGGCCGAGGTCGCCGGGCTGACGCTGACGGCCACGCCCGCCCGGCACTACTGCAGCCGCGGGCCGCGCACGAGCGCGCTGTTCCTGTGGGCGTCCTGGGTGGTGGCCGGCGGCGGGCACCGGATCTTCCACAGCGGGGACACCGGCTACTTCCCCGGCTTCGCCGAGATCGGGCGCCGGCTCGGACCGTTCGACGCGACGATGATGCAGGTCGGCGCGTACAGCGACTTCTGGCCCGAGGTGCACATGACGCCCGAGGAGGGCGTGCGGGCGCACCTGGACCTGGGCGGCGAGCTGCTCCTGCCGATCCACTGGTGCACCTTCAACCTCGCGCTGCACCCGTGGGAGGAGCCCGCCGAGCGGGTCGTCACGGCCGCCGACGCGCTCGGCGCCCACCTCGCGGTGCCCCGGCCGGGCAAGCCGTTCGAACCGGTGAAGCCGCCGGCGCTACGGCTGTGGTGGCGGGCGGTCGCGGCGGCGGCGCGCGGGAGCGTCGACCCGGTGGTGGGGGTACGGGAGACGGGTTTCAGCGAACAGATTTCAAAATCTGTTCGCTGAAATCTGTTATCTGTCATCTGTCATCTGTTACCTGGCACCTGGCACCCGTCACCTGCCTGCTTGGCCCCCGCCCCACCGTCCGTCCTACGCCCCCAAGACGTCCCGCAGCGCCCGCGCCTCCTTCACCAGGCGCCTCGAACCGCCCTTCGCCGCCACTGCCGTCACCTCCGCGATCGGGCCGCGCACTCGCGTCCGGCGGGCGCAGTCGGCGGCCAGCGCGACCAGGTCCCCCAGGCCGCGGGCACTCTGGTCCCCCGCCAGCAGGGCGGGCAGCGCCGCGCCGAGCACCGACCACACCGTCGCGTACGCCCCCGTCCCGGCCGCCAGGCCGAGCGCTGCGGCGAGCCGGGCCGGCTTCACCGCACCGCACTCGGCCAGCGCGCCCAGCTCGCGCCCGAGGAGCCCACCGTCGAGGTCACCGCGGGCGGCGAGCACGAGCAGCGCGTCGACGGCCGCCGTCCGGTCCTCCGCGTGGCGGGCGCCGAGCCCGTACCCGAGGACCAGGTGCAGCGCGAGCCCGGCCGCTCCGCCGGCCTCGGCGAGCACGGGCAGCATCGACCCCGCCCCGCGCTCGTCGCAGTCGGCGGCCCGGGCGAACCAGTCGAGCCAGCGGGCCGCGAGCTCCTCGCGGTGCCACGGCAGCATCGCCGCCCAGTGCGCGGTCGGCATCCAGAACCACTGCCGCTGCGCCCTGACGCGCTCCACGGTCGGCTCCGTACTCTCCAGCAGCGCCCGGAACTCGCTCGCGAGCCGCTCGCCGCCCGGCCCCTCGGGCCCCTCCCCGATGCCCGGCTGCGCGACAGCGACCCGCCGCAGGTCCTCCCACCAGCGCTCGGCGTAGTAGCGCCCGGTCCGCGCGCCCCGGCCCGGCGCGAAGACCACCCGCTCCGACGGCTGCGCGGGCAGGCCCCCGCCGCGGAGCCACTGCGCCACCCACCGCCCGGTGGGTATGGACACCGCCTCGGCCGCCCGGAGCACGTCGGCGTCGGCCGGCCCCACCCGCAGCAGCGCCGCGCACAGGTCCGCCTGACCCGGCGTCACGCCCGCCGCCGCGTACCCGGCCAGGCGCTCGACCAGCACCGCCGCGTCCAGGGCGCCGGTCGCGTCGGTGGGCGTGGCCAGCAGGCACGGCGGCCGGTTCGCGGTCACCTGCCAGGCCGCCTCCTCCAGCCGGGCGGCGAGCACCCGGCCGTGCAGCGTCATGGTCTCGCCGCGCAGTGGTGAGCGGCCCTTGCCGCCGAGGAAGTCCCAGAGCCGGTGCGGCGGCGTCCGGCCGGCCACCGCCGTCGCGACGTAGAGGACGTCCTGGGGCGCGCAGTCCTGCCAGCGCCCGACACCGTTCCAGGCGTGCACCCGCAGGACCGGCTCCAGCGCCTCGACCAGCGCCGCCCGGTGCTCGCACGCGTGCCGCACGAGCCCGTCCAGCACACGCTCGAACGCCGCGACCTCCGGCTCCCCGGCCGCCAGGAGCGCGGACAGCTCCTCGGCGACCTCCGCCGCCGAGGCGATCGGCGCCCCGAGCGGGGGCGGCCCGGGGACGGGCGGCAGCAGTTCGTTCCACCCGGTGTCCTTCTCGTCCCCGCCGACCGGCGCGCCGAACAGCTCGCCCGCACGCGGGTGGTGGACCGGGTTCAACCCCTCGGCAGTGAAGAGGAGTTCGGGCAGCACCGCGCTCCCGGCGGCCTTGAGGTGACGGGCCACCACGTTCAACGCCCGCTCCTGGACGCCGGCATCGGGGTGCGCGAACGCCCCCGACGCGGCGAGCACCACCGCGCCCGCCCGCTCCGGCGAGCGCCGGGCCGCCTTGTCCAGCCACCCCAACTGCGCCCGCACCAGCTTCTTCTCGGCCCGGAACAGCACCACCGCCGAGGCCTCGCCCAGCAGTTCGGGCTCGACCAGTCCGGCCTCGTCCAGCCCCGCCAGCACCTCCTGCGCGTACCCGGCGATGGCCGACAGGCCGTCCAGCAGCGCCACCAAGTCCCGCGCACGGGCGGCGAATTCCCCGGGCGCGGGCGCGAGGGCGCGCAGCACGTCGGCGAAGAGCCGCTGGTCGGCGGGCCTCCCACCGCGCAGCAGCCGGGCCAGGCAGCGGTCGAGCACTTCGCCCCGCTCCAGCACCCCGGACGAGGCGAGCTCGGCGACGGCCTCGGCGAAGACGTCCCCGGGCCGGGGGCTGAGCCGCCAGGACAACAGCCAGCCGACGTCGTCGAGTTCGAATACCCTCGGCATCAGCACGGGCGTGAAGGCATCGGCGCGCAGCACGTCCGCGAGCGTCCTACGCGGACCGGTCGCGCCAATGATCCTGCTGTCCACCCACTGCCGCACGAACGACTCGCTCTGCGGCACCGCGCACCCCGTGCGCCGCACGACGGCCTCGATCAACGGGTGGAGCGACCAGCTCCCGCCCGGCACCGCCCGCCCGGCCAGCCGCGTGGCCACCTCGACCTGCCACTCCACCGGCTGCGCCTCGACGACCACGGCCAGCTCCCCCGGAAGCGTGCCGCCGCGCCCGACGAAGTCCCGCCCGCCGATCCAGGTGGCGGCGCCGGCCGGGCCCGCGTGGCAGCCGGCCCCGGCGACCAGCAGGGCGGCGGCCCGCGCGTTCGCGGGGTTCGACCACTCGCCGCGGATCTCCCGGCGCTGCTCCTTCAGTCCGGGCAAGCAGGCCCGCCGCTGCGCCTGGTCCAGCCCGGCGAGCAGCCCGGGCACCACCTTCACCGACCCGCTCCGGACGGCCGCGAGCAGCTCGCCCACCCCATCAGCCACCCCCGCCGCCGATCCCGCCGACACTGCCTGCGCCGATGTCACCGCCGATGCCACCGCGTTCACGCCCCGGCCTCCTTGCCGTCCCGTACGATCCCCACCGCGAGCGCGTGCTTGCACGGCCCGCGCCCGCCGCGGTACTTGGCCCACCACAGGCAGGTGCAGCTCACCCGGCCCGCCCCGTCCGTCCGCACCCGCTGGACGTGGTCGTCCACCGTGACGACGGCCGTCGCACCGCCGTCCTCCAGCCGCACCGCGCCCGCCGCGACGAGCGCCCGCGCGGCCCGCAGCCGCGGGTTCGCCGCCTCGGCCCGCCCCGCGTCGTACGGGAGCTGCCGGTGGAAGTACGCGGCCTCGGCCATGTCGTAGCCGATCTGCCCGGCCGTGCCGAGCCGGGTGAGCGCGGCCCGCACCCGCTCCGGGGTGAGCCCGGACTGCTCCGCGAGATCGGCGATCTCGATCCGCGGCTCCCACGCGAGCAGCACGGAGACGAGTTCGGCGTCCTGCTCGGCGGTGCCGGTGGCGAGGGCGCCGAGCACCCCGCCCTCGCCGGAGAAACCGCGCGAGGCGTCCGGCGAGAGCGTCAGCGTCAGCCGCATGCCGGGCAGCACCACCTCCCACGCGGAGGCCGTCGGGCCGGTCAGGGCCGGACCGGCCGAGGGCCCGTACACGCGCAGCGCGAGCGCGTGCCGCAGCACCCGCTGGAGCGCCACCAGCCGCTCGGGGCCGGGCAGGCAGACCGCGCCCGGCACCGGACGGGT
>NZ_JBFBDY010000234.1:0-9632 GCF_040683475.1 Kitasatospora sp. NPDC093558
TCTATCTCCCCACCCCCCCCCCCCCGCCGGCCGGGGCCCGGGCGGGCCCCCGGCCCGCCCCCGCGGCCTCGTCGATCGTGTTCCTGTCCGGTGGTCAGACCGCCCGGTGGCGGCGCTGGGCGAGTTCGTCCGCCGGGTCGTTCCCGAGCAGCGTCTCGCCGGTGTCCGTCCGCTCGGCGTGCAGCCGCCCGAGGGCCAGCTCCAGCTCCTGCCAGACCGCGCCCACCGCGATGCCGAACACGCCCTGACCGCCCTTCAGCAGGTCGACGACCTGCTGCGGCGTGGTGCACTCGTAGACTGTCGCGCCGTCGCACATGAGTGTCAGCCCGGCCAGGTCGCCCTGGTCGGCGGACTGCAGATGGGCGACGGCCACCCGGATGTTCTGCAGCGAGACGCCCGCGTCCAGCAGCCGCTTGACGATCTTGAGCAGCAGGATGTCGCGGAAGCTGTAGAGCCGCTGACTGGTCGCCGGGTACGCCGAACGGACGCTGGGCTCCAGCAGCCCCGTCCGGGCCCAGTAGTCCAGCTGGCGGTACGTGATGCCGGCCGCAGCGCAGGCCGTCGGGCCGCGGTAGCCGATGAGCTCGGAGGTCGGCGCCAGCCGCTCGATGGCTGGCTGGCCGGGCTGCACGGCCGGGAACCGGCCCACCCGGGGCAGGTCCGTCACGGTGCGAGCGGTGCGCGGCACGTGCACGGCGCACAGGCCTCCCACGGCCGCGTCATCGCCGGTGCTGCTCATGCCTACCTCCGTCCACTCGTGTTGCGGGCAACCCAGACCGCCGGCGTCGGGCACCCGGGCAGCCACTCCTGACGGTAGGCAGTCCCCTATGACCCGTCAACGATCGCCACGCCGAGCCGGACAAACCGCATCACTCAGGAGAGTGGTTTTTCGTGCCCCTAGTGTGGGTAGGTGGACGGTTTTTGGCAAAACGACTGCACGGCCCGTACGCCGGCCGGTCCACGCTACTGCGGACCACTGCCCCCGAAGTCCTCGGGCGACACCTGGTCGAGGAACTCGCGGAACTTCTCGACCTCGTCCTCCTGCTCGTCCGGGATCGCGATGCCCGCCTCCGCAAGCACCTCCTCGCTCCCGAAGATCGGCGTGCCGGTGCGCAGCGCGAGCGCTATCGCGTCGGACGGCCGCGCGCTCACCTCGACCCCGCCGGCGAAGACCAGTTCGGCGTAGAAGACGCCCTCCCGCAGATCGGTGATCCGGACCTCGGTGAGCTGCTGGCCGAGCGCCTCCAGGACGTCCTTGAAGAGGTCGTGCGTCAGCGGGCGCACCGGGGTCATCCCCTGCTGCGCGAAGGCGATCGCGGTCGCCTCGCCGGGGCCGATCCAGATCGGCAGGTACCGGTCGCCCCCGACCTCCCGAAGCAGCACGATCGGCTGGTTGGAAGGCATCTCCACCCGGACACCCACGACGTCGAGCTCATTCACACAGGCAACCCTATGGCTCTGGACCCGGATATGAAAGCGCAGACCCGACGCCGCTGGTCAGCGGGGTGGGGTCGTCACGGGCGGGTCCGCAGCCCGGCCTGGACCATCGCCGCGTGCAGCCGCACGGCCAGCGTCGCGAGCTCCCGCGCGGTGGCCTCGGCATGGGCCCTGGTCTGCGGATTGCGGTGCCGGCGCAGCGGCGCCACCACCTGCTCGACGAGGGCGACCTCCCGGTCGGCGGCGGCCTTCATGGCCCGCAGGTGCCGCGGTTCCAGCCCGTACCGGCCGAGCTCCGCGACCAGCCGGGCCACCTGCAGCGCCTCGCCGTCGTACCCGCCGTCCGGCCCGGAGGCGACCAGCCCGTAGGACTCCCACTCGGCCAGGTCCCCGTCGCCCGCCCCCGCGGCGGCCAGCAGCTCGGCCCGGCCGAGCCGGACGCCGGACGAGGCCTCGGCGGCGGCGACCAGCTCCCGGTCCGCCTCCTCCATCGGGCCGGGCCGCGCGTCGGCGGCGGGCGGCAGCGCGGGCGGCGCCTCCCCGCGCTCCATCGCGTCCAGGTGCTCGCGGATCACCCGCAGCGGGAGGTAGTGGTCGCGCTGCATCCGCAGCACGTAGGCCAGCCGCTCGACGTCGGCCGGGCTGAACTTGCGGTACCCCGAGGGCGTGCGCTGCGGCTCGACCAGGCCCTCCGTCTCCAGGAACCTGATCTTGGAGATGGTGACCTCGGGGAACTCGTCACGCAGGTGGGCCAGCACCGCGCCGATGCTCAGCAGCTCGTCGCCGCGGCGCCGCGCGCCCGCCCGCTCCGGCCGCAGCGGCTGCCTGGGGCCCGCGACCACCCCGCGCCCGTCCCGGTCCGGATGCGGACCGGAGGGCGCGGGCGTGGCCGCCCCGAGAGGTGAATCGGAGGTATTCGTACTCACTCGGGCTCCTGCTGACGTTGGGTTCAGTACCCCCGGTTGTGACCGGCGAAGAAGACGAGCCGGTACTTCCCGATCTGCACCTCGTCGCCGTTGTTCAGCGGCACCTCGTCGATCCGCTCCCGGTTGACGTAGGTGCCGTTGAGGCTGCCCACGTCCGCGACGGTGAAGCCGGCCGGCTGGCGGCGGAACTCCACGTGCCGCCGGGAGACCGTCACGTCGTCCAGGAAGATGTCGCCCTGCGGGTGGCGGCCCGCGGTGGTGATGTCGGCGTCCAGCAGGAACCGGCTGCCCGAGTTCGGACCGCGCTGCACGATCAGCAGCGCCGAGCCCGGCGGCAGCGCGTCGATCGCCGCCAGCACCTCGGCCGACAGGGCCGGCGTGGCGCCGGTGCCGGTCGTGGTGTTCGGGTCGTAGGACTCCAGGCCGGAGATCGAGATGGTCGACGTGGTCTCCGCCGCCCCCTCGGGCAGCACGCCACCGCGCAGCGCCGTTCCGCAGTTGGAACAGAAGCGGGCCGCGGCCGGGTTCTGGTTGCCGCACCGCGGGCACGGAGTGGGGCCAGCCATGTTCACAGCCTCCTGGCGCGGCACACCCGACGGGTTGTGCCCGGCGTACGGGTCCGGGGCAAACCCTCCACCAGAGGTTGAGGGTCCTGACGGGAAACCTATGCGCGGGTCGCCGGAAGGGTCAACCGACGCGCCGTAGCCCGCCGGATTCCCCGCGTACTGGGCGCCGCCGTCGCGGTACAGCTGCCGCTCCGCGTACTCCGCCGCCTCCGGGGCGGGGCGCATGCCGGGCACGGCGGGCTCGTCGTCGGACCGGCGGTGGCGCGCGGTCGGCGCCTCGACGGCCGCGTCGCGGTCCTTGTTACGGCCGAACAACTTAGAGAAGAAACTCACGGGCGAATCCCCTTGCGTGTGACAGACCCGCCCGCGGGGCAGGGTGAGAACCTCGGACAGGCTGCGGGCCCGGTCGCGGATCGAGCCGGCTGGAGTGGTACTCCGACGGTTGGTGCGGCGGTTCTTCCTCCGTTGCGTGCTGATATGAACCAGTCTCGCCCACGCCACGACGGCTCCCCGCACCGGGTGCCGCCCGCACGTGACGGGCCGTTCGCCAGGCGCCCCGTCACTTCGAAGCCGGCTTGGCGTACTGCGGCGTCCTCAGATCGACGATCGCGTCGACGACGACCTTCTGCGGAGTGGCGATCGTCGCCCGCGCCTGATGGCTCTCCAGCGTGCGGACGACTCCTCCCGGGATGTTCAGCGCGGGCGTCAGGTCCTGCGGGTTCCCCACGACCGTGAAGCGGTACGGCTGCGAGACCTTCTTGCCGTCGATCTGCACACCGCCGCCCGTCACGTCCGTGAAGTTGGTGTTGACCACCACGCGAACATCGTTGATCTGAATCGCCTCCGCCCCCGCCGCCCGGAGTTCCTGCAGGGTGTCCAGCAGCATATCTGCCTTCACCTGCCCTTGGGGATCATCGACAGTGAGTACGATGCCCGGACCTGTGGCTTTGACGGTGCCGGCGAGGACGCCGAGCTCCGTCTCCTTCTTCCTGGTCTGTTCCTGGGCCTCCTTGGCCTGGTTGGAGCTGTTCTCCAACTTGCCCAAGGACTGTTCCAGCTCCGCCTTCTCCTGCTGGAGACGCTGCTGACGGCTGTCCAGTTCGTCGAGGATCCGGACGAGGTCCTCCTGACGGGCGCCGCGCAGCTGGTTGTGGTGGTCGTTGGTCGAGCGCACCTGGATCGCGAGCGCCAGGCCGAGCGAGAAGAGCAGCAGGGCCACCACGAGCTGCCCGCGCGACAGCCGCGGCGGCCAGAGCGCGGCCTTGAGGCGCCGCCGCCCGGTGTTCCGGTCGACCACCTCGGGAGCGGGCTCGACGGACTCCGGCTCGGGCGCCGGCTCGGGCTCCGGCTCCGTGTCGGCGGCGGGCTCGGCAGCCGGTTCCGCGACGCGCTTCACGAAGGACACCACGACGGGCTCCGACACCGGCTCCGACACCGGCTCCGGAGTCTGCTCCGGTTCCGGCGTCGCCTCGGCCTCCGGCGCGGACGCCTCGACGGGCTCCGCAGCACGCACGCGCTCGGGCTCGGCCTCGGTCTCGGGCTGCTCCGACGGCTCCTCGGCAGCCGCCTCGGCCTCCACGGGCTCCTTCGCGACAGCCTCCTCCTGAACCGCCTTCGCCTCGGCCCCCGTCTCCTCGGCGACCTCCTCCTCAGCCGCCTCAGCCGCCTCAGCCACGCCGTCCACGTGCTCCTCGTTCTCCTCCGCCGCCGACCCGCGGCCCGGCTCAGGCACGGAAGACATGACGCCGGATCGCCGCAGCGTTGGAGAAGATGCGGATGCCGAGGACGACGACCACACCCGTGGACAGCTGCGAGCCCACGCCCAGCTGGTCACCGAGGAACACGATCAGCGCCGCGACCACCACGTTCGACAGGAACGACACGATGAACACCTTGTCGTTGAAGATCCCGTCCAGCATCGCCCGGACACCGCCGAACACCGCGTCGAGCGCCGCCACCACCGCGATCGGCAGGTACGGCACGACGGCGTCCGGCACCTCGGGCTGGACGAAGAGCCCGACGACCACCCCGATCACGAGACCCAGTACGGCAATCACGGTCTAGCTGCTCCTGTCGCTGTCGTGGTCTTCGTGCTCCCGCCCGTCGGGCGCCGCTTCGAGCTCGGGCCCGCGCCGGTGGCGGACGGTGAAACGGACGCGCTCGGGCTCTCGGAGGTTCCGCCCGTGGCCGACGGAGTCGGGCTCGGGCTGGGCACCGCCGGCGCCGATGGCGACGGCGACGCCGTCGGCGAGGGCTCGGGCGTCACCGGCTGCGCCGTCCGCAGCGTCACGCCCACCGCCGCCGGCAGCGTCAGGCTCTTCTGCGTCGAGAGCGTCGACTTGATGCCGTACTTCTCCTCGAGCAGCCGCAGGTACTCCCCGGCCATGTCCTTCTCGAAGGCGCTCAGCAGCTTCGGCCCGTCCCCGATCGCCTGGATCGTGTACGGCGGCACCAGCGGCCGGTTGTCCACCAGAACGGCCTCGCCCGCGGCCCGGATCGCCGACAGCGCCGTCAGCCGCTGCCCGTTGATCGAGACGGCCTCCGCGCCGTTCCCCCACAGCCCGTTCACCACGAGCTGGAGGTCGCGGTCCCGCAGCCGGCCACTGTTGGAGAAGCCCTGCCCGGCCCGCGGGTCGACGTTCCCCCCGTTGCCCGTGCCGGCGGCGTCCTCCAGGACGAGCTTCACCCCGGGCCCGGTGACCTCGCCCAGGCCCACCAGGCCGGCCAGCCCGTCCGCGCCGTCGCCGCCCGCGGGGAGCGCCTGGCGCTGCGCACTGTCGACTTTCTGCCGCAGGTCCTGGACCTGCTGCTGGAGGCGGTCGGCCGCGGTGTTGCTGTCGTTGACCCGGTGGATCAGCGCGTCCCGCTCCTTGGCGAGCGTCGGCTCCGCCTCGTGCGCGTTCACCGCGCCGATCGTCAGCACGGTCCCCACCAGCGCCAGCCCCGCGCCCAGCGTGACCAGCCCCCGGAGCGTCACGGGTATCCGGCTGTCGCGCTCACCGCCCCGCGCCGCGGCCGCTTCCGCGTACCCCTCGTCCAGGCTGTGGTCCATCACGCTGTTGAGCAGGGACATCGAGGCGTCCGGACGGTTGTACCGTCCGTTGCTGGCACTCGGCGTCGCTGGCATGCGGACCATCGTCCCATGTCGGCGAAGGCCCTCGTGCACACCCCCTGACCTGCGCACTCGACATACGGTGGCGGACCGCGTCGAATGTCGCGAAAACGGACAGCGGGGGCGTACGAACCATCCGCACGCCCCCGCCGTGGCCCCGCCTAGCGTCCGGCGCCGTCGACCACCGCGGCCCACTCGTCCAGCAGCGCCTCGGTCGCCTCGTCGTCCGGGCCCTCCGCCCACAGGTGGGTGACCGCCTCGGCCGGGTCCGGCAGCACCAGCGTCCAGCGCCCGTCCGGCTCGACGACGCGCACACCGTCCGTCGTGTCCAGCCGCCGGCTGCCCGCCGCCTCCACGACCGAGCGCATCACCATGCCCTTGGCCGCCCACGGCGTCGCGATGTCCCGCCGCCGGATGTGCGCCTGCGGGATCCGTGCGTCGATCTGGCTCAGGGTGAGCTGCGTCCGCGCCACCAGCCCGACCAGCCGGACGAACGCCGCGGCCCCGTCCAGCACGCCGCTGAACTCCGGCACCACGAACCCGCCGCGCCCGTCCCCGCCGAACACCGTGCCCTCGGCCGACGCCGCCTTCGCGAGGTCGTCCGGCGTCGTCGTGGTCCAGATGACCTGGGTGCCGTGGTACGCGGCCACCTGCTCCGCGATCCGGGTCGTCGTCACCGGCAGCGCCACCTGCCCGCTGCGGCGCTCGGCGGCGACCAGGTCCAGCAACACCAGCAGCGCCCGGTCGTCGTCGATCACGCGCCCCAGCTCGTCGACGAACGCCACGCGCTCGCCGACCGGGTCGAAGCGGACCCCGAACGCCGCCCGGGACGACGCCACCAGCTCACCCAGCCTGGCCAGCCCGGCCCGCCGCGTCTCCGCGTCCTCCGTCGGCCGCGCCTCGTCCAGCCCGCTGGAGACGGTGAGCGCCTCCACCCCGAGCCGGCCGAGGATGCTCGGCAGAACGAGCCCCGCGCTGCCGTGCGCGGTGTCCACGACCACCTTCAGGCCGGCCTCGCGGACCCCCGTCGTGTCGACGGTCCGCAGCAGGTTGCCGGCGTAGGAGTCGAAGACGCTGGACGGGAAGGTCAGGTCCCCGATCTCCCCCGGGAAGGCCCGCCGGAACTCCTGGCGCGCGTACACCCGGTCCAGCTTGCGCTGCCCGGCCTGGGACAGGTCGGCCCCACGCTCGTCGAAGAAGAGGATGTCCAGCGAATCCGGCACCCCGGGCGTGGTCCGCAGGAAGATGCCGCCCGCGCTCCCACGCGCCGTGTGCTGCCGGGCGACCGGCATGGGCACGTTCTCCAGGTCGCGGACGTCGATCGCGGACGTCTGGAGCGCCGAGATCATCGCCCGTTTGAGCGCACGCGCACCACGCGAGTGATCACGCGCAATGGTGACGGTGGCCCCCTTCTTCAGCGTCGTGGCGTACGCGCCGGCCAGCCGGACGGCGAGCTCGGGGGTGATCTCGACGTTGAGGATCCCCGACACGCCGCGCACGCCGAACAGGTGCTCCTGCCCGCGGGACTCCCAGATGACCGAGGTGTTGACGACGGCACCGGCCTCGATCGTCTTGAACGGGTAGACCCGGACGTTGGCCGCGATGATCGACTCCTCGCCGATCAGGCACTCGTCCCCGATCACCGCGCCGTCCTCGATCCGCGCGGCCCGCATGACGTCGGTGTTCTTGCCGACCACACAGCCGCGGAGGTTGCTCTGCGGCCCGACGTAGACGTTGTCGTGGACGACGGCGCGGTGCAGGAAGGCGCCGCGCTTCACGACCACGTTGCTGCCGAGCACGGTGTGCTCGCGGATCTCGACACCGGCCTCGACCTTGGCGTAGTCCCCGATGTACAGCGGCCCGCGCAGCACCGCCTCCGGGTCCACCTCGGCGCCCTCGGCCACCCACACGCCGGGCGAGATCTCGAACCCGTCGATCTCGACGTCGACCTTGCCCTCCAGGACGTCCGCCTGGGCCTTGCCGTAGCTCTCGTGGGTGCCCACGTCCTCCCAGTAGCCCTCGGCGACGTACCCGTAGACCCGCTTGCCCTCCTTCAACAGCTGAGGGAAGACGTCGCTCGACCAGTCCACGGACTCCCCCGCGGCGACGTAGTCGAAGACCTCGGGTTCCATCACGTAGATACCGGTGTTCACCGTGTCCGAGAAGACCTGCCCCCAGGTCGGCTTCTCCAGGAAGCGCTCGACCCGCCCGTCGTCGTCGGTGATCGTGATACCGAACTCCAGCGGATTGGGCACCCTGGTGAGACAGACGGTGACCAGTGCGTTCTTGCTCCGGTGAAAGTCGATCAATTCGGAGAGGTTGAAGTCGGTCAGTGCGTCACCGGAGATCACCAGAAAGGAGTCGTCCTTCAACGCGTCCTCGGCGTTCTTGACACTCCCCGCAGTGCCGAGCGGCGTCTCCTCGTGGGCATAGGTGAGGTGCATGCCCAGTTCCTCGCCGTCACCGAAGTAGTTCTTGACCAGTGACGCCAGGAACTGGACGGTGACGACGGTGTCGGAGAGGCCGTGCCGCTTCAGTAGTCGAAGCACGTGCTCCATGATCGGCCTATTGGCCACCGGAAGCAGCGGCTTCGGCATGCTGGAGGTCATCGGGCGGAGTCGGGTGCCTTCGCCCCCTGCCATTACAACGGCTTTCATTACGGGTGCGTCCTCCTTCGCGGTGCTGGACCTACAGGCCCATCAAACCGTTCCAGAGGGTCCTCTACCCGGAAGGCATCGTCCGACGCACCGAGGCGCCGTGGCACTTCTCTCAGATCACGTCTCAGACTGTGGACGCGGAGCCCTTCGAGCTCGCCCGCACGATCTGCCGCGCCTGCACGGCGTAGAGAATGCCGGCCCACCAGTACAGCGTGGTCCCCCACCAGATGAAGGCCCAGCTCACCACCTCGGCCGGCCGCGCGATCCAGCTGTCCCCGCTGCCGAGCAGGAGAAGCGGAAACGCGTACATCAGGTTGAAGGTCGCGGCCTTCCCCAGGAAACTCACCTGGAGCGGCCCGTATCCGTGCCGGTTCAGAATGGGCAGGAGCGCGGCGATAAAGACCTCGCGCGCCAGCAGAATGCCCGTCACCCACCACGGCAGAATCCCACGCCACGTCAAACCGACCAGGGTGGACAGCACATAGAGCCGGTCCGCCAGCGGATCGAGCAACTGCCCCACCCGGCTGACCTGCCCCCACCGCCGGGCGAGCTTTCCGTCCAGGTAGTCACTGACACCGCTGAGCGCCAGGATCAGCAGCGCCCAACCGTCGTTGTTGGGCCCGTCGAACACCGGCCAGAGAATGAGCCAGAGGAAGAGCGGAACACCCACCAGCCGGCCCATGCTCAGCAAGTTGGGGATGGTGAGGACGCGATCGGTCTGGACCCGCGTCTCCTGGACCTCCACCCGGTGGCCTCCTGTACCGTGCGATGACAATGCACATTGACCTTACAACAGAGAAGCCCCCGACCGGTTCACCGGCGGGGGCTTCTCTCGAATGATTGTTCGGCGGCGTCCTACTCTCCCACAGGGTCCCCCCTGCAGTACCATCGGCGCTGTGAGGCTTAGCTTCCGGGTTCGGAATGTAACCGGGCG
>NZ_JBFBDY010000235.1:0-9613 GCF_040683475.1 Kitasatospora sp. NPDC093558
AAAACTTCTTACCCCCACACCCCCTACCTCATATAGCCGACCCCCCCCCCATCATTGGGGGTGGCGTGGTTGGGGCGCCCGGCCGACTTCCCACTCCTCTCCTTGTCACGAGCACTTCGTTCCGGCCCGAATTGCCCGGAACCTGAGTACGGATACTCAGGCGCCCCGCCCGGCCCGCGGCGCACCCTGGAAGGGTGCTCTGGTCAGACCCCCGCGACGAGCCCTCCCCCGAGGCCCGCCGGGTGCAGGAGAAACTGCACCGCGCCGGCCGTGTGCTCGCCGCCTACCTGCTCGTGATCGCCGTGCTGCTCCTGCTGTGACCACGGAAGCAACCACGGCGGCGACCACGGCAGCAACCACAGCACCGCCCACGGCGATGACCACGGCGGCGGCGACCCGGGAGACCGCCGTTCACCCGAACGGCGGACAGCACGACCCCCTACGCTGGTGGTCATGACCGACCAGCGCGCCCTCGTCCTCGCCTCCGCCTCCCCCGCCCGCCTCGGCCTGCTGCGCCAGGCGGGCCTCGACCCGCGCGTGGTGGTCAGCGGCGTCGACGAGGACGCCATCACCGCCGCCACCCCGGCCGAACTCGCCCTCGTCCTCGCCGAGGCCAAGGCCAAGGCCGTCGCCGCCGAACTCACCGGCGGCGAACTCGTGATCGGCTGCGACTCCGTCCTGGAGCTCGACGGACAGGCCCTCGGCAAGCCCGCCGACGCCGCCGAGGCGCTCGCCCGCTGGCAGTCGATGCGCGGCCGCGCCGGCGTGCTGCGCACCGGCCACTGCGTCATCGACACCGTGACCGGCCGGCAGTCCTCGGCCACCGCCTCCACGACCGTCCGCTTCGGCACCCCGGACGACGCCGAGATCGCCGCCTACATCGCCTCCGGCGAACCGCTGCACGTGGCCGGAGCGTTCACCCTGGACGGCCGCTCCGCACCGTTCGTCGAGGGCATCGACGGTGACCACGGCAACGTCATCGGCCTCTCCCTGCCGCTGCTGCGCACCCTGCTGGCCGACCTCGACCTCCGCATCACCGACTTCTGGACCAGCAACAACTGATTCACTGCGCCGGGACGTTCTGCGCCAGGAAGGCCAGGACGTCCGGCAGGGCGCCGTCGGCGAGCAGGTCGGCGCCGTGGCGGGAGCCCGGGTAGAGCTTGAGCACCTTCGCGGGCGACACCGAGATCGCGTAGAGGTCCTTGGCGTCGCCCGCGAACGGCGAGTCGTCCTCCTCCGCCGCGAACAGCACCGGGGCCTTGATCTTGGCCACCGCGATGCGCGCGCGGTCCCCCGCGTAGTCGGTCGGGCCGCTCAGCGAGACCACCGCCGCCACCGGCAGCGGGGTCGACGCCTCGGCGGCGGCCTCCAGCGAGCCGGTCCCGCCCTTGGAGGCGCCGACCAGGACGACCTCGGTGATGCCCTTCCCGGCCAGCCAGGTCAGCGCGGCCGGGACGTCCCGCGCCGGGCTGCCGGGCTCCTCGGTGGCGAGCACCGCGTACCCGGCCTTGGTGAAGTCCGCCAGGTACGGCACCCAGTCGCAGATCGAGCCCGAGAGCTGGTGCGAGAAGAACAGCGCGACCTTGGCCGATCCGGCGTCGGACTGCCGGAAGTACCCGGGCCGGACCCCGGACACGGCCGGCACGTTGATGCTGCCCGTCCGGTTCTGCTCCTCGGTGAGGCACCCGAATCTCCGCGCCGGATCCGCCGTCGGGCTCGGCGCGCTCGGCGCCGCCGTCGACCCCACGGACTGGCACCCCGCCGTCGCGAGCAGCGCCAGTACGGCCGCCGCGACGCCCAACTTCCCCGTTTTTACCGTCATTTGGCGAACGCTAGGCACCGCCGGTGGCACCGTCAATGGTCCGGACGGACGCCCCCCCGCTAGGCTGTCCGCCGTTTCGAACGGGGAGGGACGGCACCGATGACCGACAACGTGCTCAACGTCGTGCTGGGCCTGGTGGCGAGCGCCATCAGCGCCGGGCTCGGCTGGCTCGCCCAGGCCCTGCGGCGGCGCCGCAAGGTGGAGCGGGTGCGGGCCTTCTTCGGCCTGCCCGCCGGCAGCGAGTGCCTGATCGTCGTGAACCGGCACGCCTCCGCGCCCAGTTCGAGGAGCGTCGCACGCAACGACGTGTACGCCCTCATGGAACTGGCCGCACTGGTCAAGGAGTGCGGCGCACGGGCCGAGCTGGTGGCGCACGACGAGGTCCGCCAAGGCCTCGGGGACAAGGGCGAGTTCTGCATCGGCGGCCCGGCCAGCAACGAGCGGACGGCGGCCCACCTGGCCTCCTGGCTGCCCGGGGCCGGATACGCCCCGGACCCGGACGGCCGGGCGCCGGTGCTGACCGTGGGCAGCAAGGAGTTCCGGTACGCGGACGAGGACGAGCCCGGCGGCGGCCACTCCTTCGCCCTGCTCGCCCGGCTGCGCCCGACCGCCGGCGACCGGCCGACCTTCCTGGTCGCGGGCCAGACCGCCGTCGCCAACCACGCCGCCGTCCGCCACCTGGTCGCCAACCACCGCAAGCTCGCGCGGCGGCACTCCGAGGACGGCTCGTTCGTGCTGGTCCTCAAGGTCGTCAACCCCAAGGCCTACGGTCCCGACGTCGTCGAGCTCGCCGCCGACGTCACCGCCGACGCCCTGCGCAGGAGCAGCCAGGCCCCGGCCCCCGCGTGAGTGTGGCCAAGCCCACCGGCCCGCCACGCCGCCGCGTCACGACCCCGCCGTCACCGGGCCGCAGCCGCCCCGGCCGCCCCACCTGCGAGGACGTCCCGGAGGCCGCTCACCGGGCCGCGAAACACATCACCGTCCGTGTGGGATAGTTCACAACCTGGGGCTACTCGCCGGTACTGCCCAGGAATCCATAAACTCAACGAGGTTCAAGAAGGGAGCCACAGTGCGCAAGGTGCTCATCGCCAACCGCGGGGAAATCGCTGTCCGCGTCGCTCGGGCCTGCTCGGACGCCGGTATCGCCAGCGTCGCCGTCTACGCCGAGCCGGACCGGGATGCGCTGCACGTGCGCGCGGCCGACGAGGCTTACGCGCTGGGCGGTGACACCCCCGCGACCAGCTACCTGGACATCGCGAAGGTCCTGAAGGCCGCCGAGGACTCGGGCGCGGACGCGGTCCACCCCGGTTACGGCTTCCTGTCGGAGAACGCGGACTTCGCCCAGGCCGTCCTCGACGCGGGTCTGACCTGGATCGGCCCGCCCCCGCAGGCCATCCGCGACCTCGGTGACAAGGTCACCGCCCGCCACGTCGCCCAGCGCGCCGGGGCCCCGCTGGTCGCCGGCACCCCCGACCCGGTCTCCGGGGCGGACGAGGTCGTCACGTTCGCCCGGGAGCACGGTCTCCCGGTGGCGATCAAGGCGGCCTTCGGCGGCGGCGGCCGCGGCCTCAAGGTCGCCCGCACGCTCGAGGAGATCCCCGAGCTGTACGAGTCGGCCGTGCGCGAGGCCGTCGCGGCCTTCGGCCGGGGCGAGTGCTTCGTCGAGCGCTACCTCGACAACCCGCGCCACGTCGAGACCCAGTGCCTGGCGGACAAGCACGGCAACGTCGTGGTGGTCTCCACCCGCGACTGCTCGCTGCAGCGCCGCCACCAGAAGCTCGTCGAGGAGGCCCCCGCGCCGTTCCTCACCCCCGAGCAGAACGCCGAGCTGTACCGCGCGTCCAAGGCCATCCTCAAGGAGGCCGGCTACGAGGGCGCCGGCACCTGCGAGTTCCTCGTCGCGCTGGACGGCACGATCTCCTTCCTGGAGGTCAACACCCGGCTGCAGGTCGAGCACCCGGTGACCGAGGAGGTCACCGGCATCGACCTGGTCCGCGAGATGTTCCGCATCGCCGACGGCGAGGAGCTCGGCTACGGCGACCCCGAGGTGCGCGGCCACTCCTTCGAGTTCCGCATCAACGGCGAGGACCCGGGCCGCGGCTTCCTGCCCGCCCCCGGCACGGTGACGCTGTTCGCCCCGCCGTCCGGCCCGGGCGTGCGCCTGGACTCGGGCGTCGAGACCGGCTCGGTCATCGGCCCCGCCTGGGACTCGCTGCTGGCCAAGCTGATCGTCACCGGCCGCGACCGCAAGCAGGCCCTGGAGCGGGCCAAGCGCGCGCTGACCGAGTTCAAGGTGGAGGGCATGGCCACCGCCATCCCGTTCCACCAGGCCGTCGTCACGGACCCGGCGTTCGCGCCCGAGGTGCACGGCGGCGAGGGCCCGTTCACGGTCTACACGCGCTGGATCGAGACCGAGTTCGACAACACCATCGCCCCGTTCGCCGGTGCCGCCGGCGAGGGCGAGGAGGCCGAGGGCCGCGAGACCGTCGTCGTCGAGGTCGGCGGCAAGCGGATCGAGGTCTCCCTGCCGTCCTCCCTCGGCGTCTCGGCGGCTCCGGCCGCGGGCGCGACGGGTGCGGCCAAGGCCAAGCGCCGCGTGGGTGCGAAGAAGGCCGGCTCGGCCGTCAGCGGTGACACGCTGGCCTCGCCGATGCAGGGCACGATCGTCAAGGTCGCCGTCGAGGAGGGCCAGGTCGTCGCCGAGGGCGAACTCATCGTCGTCCTGGAGGCCATGAAGATGGAGCAGCCCCTCAACGCCCACAAGGCCGGCACCGTCGTCGGCCTCAAGGCCGAGGTCGGCGCGAGCGTCAGCAGCGGCGCCGCGCTCTGCGAGATCAAGGACTGAGCGAGATCAAGGACTGACACTCCGTCAACCGACCGGTCCGTACGCCCCCCGCGGGTGTGCGGACCGGTCGCGTTTCACCCTTCGGTGTCACCGCCCGCGCGGGACGCCCAACTCCGCCAGCCGGACCTGCATCCCGGCCGGCCCGGTCGGGCCCCCGTGCGCCCCGGGCCGGCGCTGCCCGGGCAGCGGGGCGCCGCCGGGGGGCGGACCGGCCCGGCGCGCCAGCGGTCCCGGCTGGGTCTGGTGGACGGGCCCGCTGCCGGTGCCGTGCACCGGGGCGTCCCCGCTGGGGGCGGCGCCGAGCGGCGCCAGGTCGATCTGCACCCCGCAGTCGGCGAGCGCGTCCAGCTCGCGCGCCGAGGCGTCGTCCGCGGTCGCGTGCTCGTCGGTGACCAGCCGGGTGATGGTCTCGGTGGGCACGGTCTGGAACATGCTGTCCTCGCCGAGCTTGGTGTGGTCGGCGAGGACGATGACCTCGGCGGCCGACTGCACCAGTGCCCGGTCCACGCTCGCGGACAGCATGTTCGCGGTCGACAGGCCGCGCTCGGCGCTGAGCCCGTTGCCCGAGATGAAGGCCTTGGAGACCCGCAGCCCGTGCAGCGACTGCTCGGCACCGCTGCCGACCAGCGCGTAGTTGGAACCCCGCAGGGTGCCGCCGGTCATCACCACCTCCACCCGGTTGGCGTGCGCCAGCGCCTGGGCGACGAGCAGCGAGTTGGTGACGACGGTCAGGCCGGGCACCCGGGCGAGCCGGCGGGCCAGCTCCTGGGTGGTGGTGCCGGCGCCGACGACGACCGCGTCGCCCTCCTCCACCAGTCCGGCGGCGAGGTCCGCGATGGCGCTCTTCTCGGCCGCGGAGAGGTGGGTCTTCTGCGGGTAGCCGGGTTCGCGGCTGAAGCCGCCGGGGAGCACCGCGCCGCCGTGCCGGCGGTCGAGGAGCCCTTCTGCCTCCAGCGCCCGTACGTCCCGGCGCACGGTCACTTCGGAGGTCTGGACGACGCGGGCCAACTCCCGGAGCGAGACCGCTCCGTTGGCGCGCACCATTTCGAGGATCAACTGGCGACGTTCTGCTGCAAACACAGAACCGACGGTAACGTGCGTGACCGTCTGCTTTCAGGCGTTTGCAGCTAGTAGCGGGAAATGCTCACGCACGAGCGGCGCGTGACCGTACAATGCGCGCCGTCGATAACCCGGGACTGCGCCCGCCGTACGGGTGAGGACCGCGTGCGCGAAAAGGGCGGCCACCGACCGGTGACCGCCCTCAACTGCGCGCCGGATGCTCAGGATTCGCCGTCGGCCCGCTTGCGGATGTGCAGCTGCCGGGCGGCCTCGGCGGTCGAGCCGGACACCGACGGGTAGACGGTGAACGCGCTGGCCACCTGTTCGACGGTCAGATTGGCGTCCACCGCGAGCGAGATCGAGTGGATCAGTTCGCTCGCGCGCGGGGCGACCACGACGCCGCCCACCACGATGCCGGTGCCCGGGCGGCAGAACAGCTTCACGAAGCCGTCCCGGATGCCCTGCATCTTCGCCCGCGGGTTGCCGCGCAGCGGCAGCTTGACCTCGACCGCGTCCATCTTGCCGCACTGCACGTCGGCGGCGGTGTAGCCGACGGTGGCGATCTCCGGGTCGGTGAAGACGTTGGAGGCGACGGTCTTCAGGTTGAGCGGCTGCACCGCGTCGCCGAGCGCGTGGTACATCGCGATCCGGCCCTGCATGGCGGCCACCGAGGCGAGCATGAAGACGCCGGTGCAGTCGCCGGCCGCGTAGACGCCCGGGGCGCTGGTGCGCGAGACCCGGTCGACCTGGATCTGGCCCCAGTCGTTGAGCTTGACCCCGGCCTCCTCCAGCCCCATCTCGGCGGTGTTGGGGATCGAGCCGACCGCCATCAGGCAGTGCGTGCCCTCGATCACCTTTCCGTCGCCCAGGGTCACCTCGACCTTGTCGCCGATGCGCTTGACGCTCTCGGCGCGGCTGCGGCCCATGACGTTCATGCCGCGGCGGCGGAAGACGTCCTCCAGCACCTCGGCGGCGTCCGGGTCCTCACCCGGCAGCACCCGGTCGCGGCTGGACACGAGGGTCACCTTGGAGCCGAGCGCCTGGTAGGCGCCGGCGAACTCGGCGCCGGTCACACCGGAACCGACCACGATCAGCTCGCGCGGGAGCTCCTCCAGGTCGTACACCTGGGTCCAGGTCAGGATCCGCTCGCCGTCCGGCTGGGCGTCCGGCAGCTCGCGCGGGTGGGCGCCGGTCGCGATCAGCACCGCGTCGGCGCGAAGCGAGTGCACCGTGCCGTCGGGGGAGTCCACGAGCACCTCGCGGGAGCCGTCCACGGCCTGGCCGCCGGCGCCGAGCCGGCCCCGGCCGCGCAGCACGGTGACGCCCGCGCGGGTGACCGACTGGGTGATGTCGTGGGACTGGGCGATCGCCAGTCGCTTCACACGGCGGTTGACCTTGCCGAGGTCCACGCCGACGACCTTGTCGCCGTGCTCGCGCGCGGCGGCGTCCCGGGCGACGGTGATGCCGAGCTCGTCGTAGGAGCTGTCGAAGGTGGTCATCACCTCCGCGGTCGCGATCAGGGTCTTCGACGGCACGCAGTCCGTGAGCACCGCCGATCCGCCCAGACCGTCGCGGTCGACGACGGTCACCTCCGCGCCGAGCTGAGCGGCGACGAGAGCCGCCTCGTAGCCGCCGGGTCCGCCACCGATGATCACGATCCGAGTCACGCTCACCATTGTCCCGCACGCCCAGAGCGCTGCCACGCCGGGGTACGGGCTTCTGTGCGATCGCCCAGTCGCCGTAGTCTGGCCCGCATGCCCCTTTACGCCGCGTATGCCACGAACCTCGATGCCCGGCAGATGACCCGCCGCGCCCCGCACTCCCCACTGCGCGGCACCGGCTGGCTGGACGGCTGGCGGCTCACCTTCGGCGGCGAACAGCTCGGCTGGGAGGGCTCGCTGGCCACCGTCGTCGAGGACGAGAAGGACCGGGTCTTCGTCTCCCTCTACGACATCGCGCCGATGGACGAGGAGGGCCTGGACCGCTGGGAGGGCGTCCAGCTCGGCATCTACCGCAAGATCCGGCTGCGCGCGCAGACCCTGGACGGCGACATCCCGGTGTGGACGTACGTCCTCAACGACTACGAGGGCGGCCTGCCCGCGGCCCGCTACCTCGGCCTGATCGCCGACGCGGCGGAGAGCGCCGGCGCGCCGGACGACTACGTGATGGACCTCCGCCGCCGGCCCTGCTGAGCCGTCGCGGGGGGCGGGCCTTCCGGGCCCCGGACCGACCCGGAAGGCCCGTCCCGAGGACCACCGGAGGGCGGTGCGGAACTGTCGATACCCACGAGGCGTGTCACCCGAAAAGCGCCAACGAGCTGTGCATTCGGGTCAACCGGGTAACGATCCGGCATGCCGCGCCGGATTTTCTACGCGCGTAGTCGATTCCCGTCTATCCTCGGACCCGTGAACGCTACTCCTCAGTCGGTCGTCTCCGCCGACCCCTACGCCGCCGCCCAGGCCGCCGCCGCGCGCCTGCGCGAGCTGACCGGTGCCGAGCGCCACGACGTCGCCCTGGTGATGGGCTCCGGCTGGGTGCCGGCCGCCGACGCCCTCGGCGAGACCGTGGCCGAGTTCCCGGTCACCGAGCTCCCGGGCTTCCCCGCCCCCGCCGTCGCCGGCCACGCCGGCAAGATCCGCTCGGTGAAGATCGGCGACAAGCGCGCCCTGATCTTCCTCGGCCGCAACCACTACTACGAGGGCCACGGCGTGGCCACCGTCGTCCACGGCGTGCGCACCGCCGCCGCGGCCGGCTGCGAGGTCATCGTCCTGACCAACGGCTGCGGCGGCCTCCGCCAGGGCTGGGTCCCCGGTCAGCCGGTGCTGATCAGCGACCACATCAACCTGACCGCGGACTCCCCGATCGTCGGCGCCAACTTCGTCGACCTCACCGACCTGTACTCCAAGCGCCTGCGCACCCTGTGCCGCGAGGTCGACCCGACCCTCGACGAGGCCGTCTACGTGCAGTTCCGCGGCCCGCACTACGAGACCCCGGCCGAGGTCAACATGGCCCGGGTGATCGGCGGCGAGCTGGTCGGCATGTCCACCACCCTGGAGGCCATCGCCGCCCGCGAGGCCGGCGCCGAGGTGCTCGGCATCTCGCTGGTCACCAACCTGGCCGCGGGCATCACCGGCGAGCCGCTCAACCACGAAGAGGTCCTGGAGGCCGGCAAGGCCTCGGCCGAGCGCATGGGCGAGCTGCTGGGCAAGGTCCTCGAGCGGATCTGACCCGGCACGGCGCACAATCATGAGCGACGGGGCCCGCGGGCGGCCGTGATCCCGCTGATCACACCCGCCCACGGGCCCCGTCCGCATGCGCACACCTTCTTTGCGGAACCCTCCGGCCGACCCACCGACGCACTTCCCGATGGAGCACCCGCCATGACGCAGGCACCCACCACCGACCTCCTCGCCCGGGCCCGGGCCTGGCTGGCCGAGGACCCCGACCCGCAGACCCGCGAGGAACTGACCGCGCTGCTGGCGCGCGCCGAGGACCCGGCGGCCGACGAGGACGGCAAGCTCGCCTGGGCCGAGCTCAGCGAGCGCTTCGCCGACCGGCTCCAGTTCGGCACCGCCGGCCTGCGCGGCGAGCTCGGCGCCGGCCCGATGCGGATGAACCGCGCCGTCGTCATCCGGGCCGCCGCCGGCCTGGTCGCGTACGTGAAGAAGCAGGGCCTCGGCGACCTCGTCGTGATCGGCTACGACGCCCGCCACAAGTCGTACGACTTCGCCCGCGACACCGCCGCCGTCGTGGTCGGCGCCGGCCTGCGCGCCGCGCTGCTGCCCCGCCCGCTGCCCACCCCGGTGCTCGCCTTCGCGATCCGCCACCTGGGCGCCGCCGCCGGCGTCACCGTCACCGCGAGCCACAACCCGCCGCAGGACAACGGC
>NZ_JBFBDY010000236.1:0-9605 GCF_040683475.1 Kitasatospora sp. NPDC093558
GTCCGCACCGGGGGCGCCGGCCGCACCGCCACCGAGTGGCTGCCGAGCGCCGCGCACGCCGGCACCGCCGCCGTCACGGCCACCGACGCCACGACGGTCACCCTGACCCCCGCCACCGGCACGGTCTGCAGGGGCGACGCCGGCGGCCCGACGTTCAACGCCACCGGCGCCGGCGTCGTGGTCAGCAGCCTGCACAGCCTCTCCGGCCAGGCCGGCTGTCTCGCCGAGTCCTCGACCACCAGCCAGGTCACCGACGTCCGCGTCGACGACCTCGCGTCCTGGATCACCGCCAACACCCCGCGCAGCCCGCGGACTTCGAGCGACTTCAACGGCGATGGCAAGACCGACATCGCGCTGACCGGCGGACCGGACTGGACCTGCCTGCCGGTCGCCACGTCCAAGGGCGACGGCACCTTCGACACCACCTGCAACTCGCCGCGCGGCGGCGACTGGGGCAACTGGGCCCACACGCCCAACGTCAAGGTCGTGACCGGCGACTTCGCCGGCAACGGCCGGACCGACCTCATGCTGACCGGCGGCGCCGGCTGGGACTGCCTCCCGGTCGCGATGGCCAAGGGCGACGGCACCTTCGACGTCTCGTGCAACAAGCCGGGTCTCGACTGGAGCAACTGGGCCACGCGGCCCGGCGTGAAGGTCATCACCGGAGACTTCGCCGGCAACGGCCGGATCGACGTCGCGCTGACCGGCGGCCCCGACTGGAACTGCCTGCCCGTCGCCATGTCGAAGGGTGACGGCACGTTCGACTACTCGTGCAACGCCCCCGGCGGCGACTGGGGCAACTGGGCCCACACGGACAACGTCAAGGTCCTGACCGGCGACTTCGCCGGCAACGGCCGGACCTCCATCGCCCTCACCGGCGGCGCCGGCTGGACCTGCCTGCCCGTGCTCATGTCCAAGGGCGACGGCACGTTCGACGAGTCCTGCAACGCCCCCGGCGGCGACTGGGGCAACTGGGCCCACACGGACAACGTCAAGGTCGTGACCGGTGACTTCACCGGCAGCGGCAAGACCGACATCATGCTGACCGGCGGCGCCGGCTGGGACTGCCTGCCGCTGCTCGTCTCGCGCGGCAACGGCATGTTCTACGAGTCCTGCAACAAGCCGGGTCTCGACTGGAGCAACTGGGCCGCGCGGCCCGGCGTGAAGGTCGTGACCGGCGACTTCAACGGCGACGGCAAGACCGATGTCGTGCTGACCGGCGGCCCCGACTGGAACTGCCTGCCGATGGCGACGGCCAAGGGCGACGGCACGTTCGACTACTCGTGCAACGCCCCCGGCGGCTACTGGGGCGACTGGGCGCACACGGACAACGTGAAGGTCGTGGCCGGTGACTTCGCCGGCAACGGCCGCACCGACCTCATGCTGACCGGCGGCGCCGGCTGGGACTGCCTCCCGGTGCTCATGTCCAAGGGCGACACCACGTTCGACGAGTCCTGCCACGCGTCGGCTCCCGGCTGGAGCGGCTGGGCGAGCACGCCCGGCGTGAAGGTGGTCTAACCGGCACCCGCTGGACACCTACACCACAGGCCTGCTCCTCCGCCCGTACGGGTGGAGGAGCAGGCCTTTTGGCATCCAGTAGTAGGCTGACCTGGAGAAATGATCTTCAGGAGAGACATGTCAGCCGCCAAGCCCCGCGTCCTGTTCGTCACCGACCTGGCCTACCCGGCCCGCGGCCGCCGGTACTGCGACGAGGACATCCGGCTCTCCGCGCGCCTGCGCGAGGACTTCGACGTCGCGCTCTGCCACCCCCTCGACGCCGCCGCGCTGATGGACGCCTTCGATCTCGTCCTCGTGCGCAACAGCGGCCCGGTGCTGAACTACCGCGCCGCGTACGAGGCCTTCCGCAGCCGCGCCCTCGAACGCGGCACGCGCGTCTACAACCAGCTCACCGGGCGCGCCGACATGGCCGGCAAGCAGTACCTGCTCGACCTCAGCGCCGCCGGGTACCCCGTCATCCCCACCGTCGACCGGGCCGAGGACCTCGGGCGGCTGCCCGTCGTGCCCGAGTACGTCGTCAAGCCGAAGCTCGGCGCCGACTCGATCGGCCTGCGGACCGTCCCCCGTGAGGAGCTCGGTTCCGTCGCGTACGGGGACGACGTCCTCGTCCAGCCGCTGATCCGCTTCGCGTACGAGGTCTCGTTCTACTTCGTCGACGACGCGTTCCAGTACGCGCTGCACGCCCCGGACCCGGAGCAGCGCTGGCGCCTCGAACCGTACGAACCCACCGCCGACGACCTCGACTTCGCGCGCCGCTTCATCGCGTGGAACACGATCGAGCACGGCATCCAGCGCGTCGACGCCTGCCGCACCCCCGAGGGCGACCTCCTCCTCGTCGAGCTGGAGGACCTCAACCCGTACCTCTCGCTCGACCTGGTCGACGAGGCCGCCCAGGACCGCTTCGTCGCCGCCCTCAAGGGCTCCCTGCTCACGCTCGCGGCGAGGCCGGAGCGCAGCTGACCGGGAGGGCACGGCTCACGCGGACCGCGGCTTCACGCTCTACCGCCCGACCCCGGTGAGGGCGCGGACTTCGAGCTCCTCGAAGGCGCGCCGGTCCGACTCCTCGTCGCGCCGCCGGCGGCTGCCGGCCAGCGAGCCGAGGACCGCCGCCGCGAACCCGATCGGGATCGAGACGACGCCGGGGTTCTGCAGCGGGATCGGTGCGGTCGTGGTGCAGGAGATCAGCGCCGTGGCGTTGCCGACCTGCTTGCTGGACACCTCCACCCCGCAGTCCTTCGCCTGCGCGGCCGTCAGCTTCACGGCGTGGACCGTGCCGCTCGCGCCGCCCCAGCAGATCGGCGAGAGCAGCACCAGGCCGATCGAGCCGACCAGGCCCGCGTAGATGCCGCACTTGGCGCCGAAGGTGGTGAAGCGCCGCCAGAACAGGGTCAGCAGGATCGCCGGCAGATTGGCCGAGGCCGCGATGGCGAAGGCCAGCGCCACCAGGAACGCCACGTTGAGGTCCCGGGCGAAGATCGACAGGGCCACCGCGACCGCGCCGATCACCACGGCGGCGACCTTCGCCGTGAGGAGCTCCTGCCGTTCCGTGGCCTTGCCCTTGCGGATCACGCTGGCGTACAGGTCATGGGCGAACGAGGACGAGGAGGTCAGCGTGAGCCCGGCGACGACCGCCAGGATGGTGGCGAACGCGACCGCCGCGACGAAGGCGAGCATCAGCGAGCCGCCGGTGGTGCCCGCGCCGCCGCCGAGGTGCTCGGCCAGCAGGGTCGCGGCGGTGTTGCCGGACGGGTCCTTCTCCTTGATCGTCGCCGTGCCGACCAGCGCGGCGGCGCCGAAGCCGAGCACCAGGGTCATCAGGTAGAACACCCCGATGATGCCGATCGCCCAGTTCACCGACTTGCGCGCGTCCCGGCCGGTCGGGACGGTGTAGAAGCGGACCAGCACGTGCGGCAGCGCCGCCGTCCCGAGCACCAGGGCGACCCCGAGGCTGACCAGGTCGAGCTTCGACCAGCCGTCCGTCGACCCGTACTTGAGGCCGGGCTGCAGGAAGGCGTCGCCCTTCTTGGACGCCGACGCGGCGTCCCCGAGCAGGTGGCTGACGTCGAACCCGTACTTCGCCAGCACCCACAGGGTCATCGTGGCCGCGCCGGCGATCAGCAGCACCGCCTTGACGATCTGCACCCAGGTGGTGCCCTTCATCCCGCCGACCACGACGTAGACGATCATCAGCGCGCCGACCCCGACGATCGTCCAGATCTGCGCGGCGGCGCCCTTGACGTCGAGCAGCTGCCCCACGATCGTCGCCGCGCCGACCATCTGCGCGATCAGGTAGAAGATCGAGACCACGATCGTCGACACGCCCGCCGCGGTCCGCATCGGCCCGCTGCGCAGCCGCGCGGCGAGCACGTCGGCCATGGTGAACCGCCCGGTGTTGCGCAGCAGTTCGGCGACCAGCAGCAGCGCGACCAGCCAGGCGACCAGGAAGCCGATCGAGTAGAGGAAGCCGTCGTACCCGTTGAGCGCGATGAGCCCGGCGATGCCGAGGAAGGAGGCCGCGGACAGGTAGTCGCCCGAGATCGCGATCCCGTTCTGCAGCGCGGAGAACTGGCCGCCGCCGGTGTAGAACCCGCCGGTGCCGCGGGTGCTCCGCCGCGCCCAGAGGGTGATGACGAGCGTCACCGCCACGAGGGCGACGAACAGCCCGATGGTCAGGCCCTTGTGGTGCTGCATCATGCCCGGACCTCCCGCAGCGCCGCGGCCAGCGGGTCGAGGCGCCGGGCGGCGAACCGCCCGTAGGCCAGGGCGATGCCGAAGGTCGAGACGAACTGCAGTAGTCCGAAGACCAGCGCCACGTTGACGTTCCCGGCGACCTTGGTCGCCATGAACCCACGGGCGTAGGCCGAGCAGAGCACGTACGCCAGGAACCAGAGCAGGAACGCCGCCGTCACCGGGAAGACGAACCTGCGGTAGGCGGCGCGCAACTCGCCGAAGCGCGGATCGTCGCCGATCCAGGGCGTGTCGCGGCGCGACGACACGTCGGGGTCGATCATGGGAATCCTTCTGAACGGTACGGAACTTGCCGAAGCCCCGACCGTAGGCACCCGCCATCGACGCCCGGTCAACGCGACGTCAACGCGCGGTCGGCGACGCCCCCTGGCCCGGCCGTCCTCTTCGCGCTGCGGTGGCTACCGCCGGGAGCGCGCGCCGGTGGTCGGATCAGCCGTCGGCATCAGCCGTCGGCCCGGACGGCCCGGAGGAGGAGTTCGGCCGCGTCGGTGCGCAGGTACAGGACCGTGCGGCCGGTGCGGTGGCGCGCGAGCAGGCCGGCGCCGCGCAAGGCGGTCAGGTGGTGGGAGACGTTCGGGGCGGACAGGCCCGTGCGTTCGGCGAGTTCGCCGGTCGAGGCGGGGGCGTCCAGCTCGGCCAGCAGCCAGGCGCGGGTACGGCCGATCACCCGCGCCAGCCCGTCCGGTACCGCATCGCCCGCCGTCTCCCACAGCGTCGCCACCCC
Organism: Kitasatospora sp. NPDC093558; assembly: GCF_040683475.1. Lineage (NCBI taxonomy): Bacteria > Bacillati > Actinomycetota > Actinomycetes > Kitasatosporales > Streptomycetaceae > Kitasatospora > Kitasatospora sp. NPDC093558. Next base: position 4,991 of record NZ_JBFBDY010000236.1, read on the forward strand.
GCGCGGCGGGTACACCAGGCCCGGCTGCCACGGCGGGTTCTGCTGGGAGAACACGCCGGGCCAGGCGAACACCGTCGGCACCAGGACCAGGCCCCGCTCCCCGTCCAGCCGCCGGTGTGCGTCGACCATCCGGTAGTCGATCCGCAGGGTGTCCCGTTCCCAGGTCACCTGCGGGTGCAGGTCGGCGAACAGCGCCGCCGGACCGCCCGCGGACATCTGCCGGGCCCGGCGCAGGATCTCGCCCTCGGCCAGCCGCTCGATCCGGTCCCAGTGCGGGGCGATCGTGGCATCCCAGTACGCCCGGATCTCCGCCACCAGCCGGGCCAGACCGCGCTCCGGATCCCGGGCCAACTCCGCCACCAGAGGGGACGGTTCACCTCCGATCCGGGCGAGGTCGCGGCGCACCGTCGCAGGATCGGTGACGGCCAGGTCGGCCAGCGCCTGCTCGATCGTCGGGCTGGACGCCGTCGGCACCGGAGTCAGGAAGTCCGGCACGTACACCGTCGGCAGCCGCACCAGCTGGGACAGCAGTTCCCAGTCCACCCCCGCCAGCCGCCGTCCGGCCTGCCGCACCCACGGCAGATGCACCGCGTGCCGGCCCGGGTCCTTGAGCACCTCGACGCTCGTCGTCACCTCGGCCAGCGGCGAGCGGGCGAACCGCGTCCGGGCGAGGTCCTGCGCGGAGAACTCCCAGGTGAGCACGGGCCCTCCGCGAGGATTCGATGAGGATTCGATCAGGATGGAATGTCTGGGCAGCAGTGATCATTCCAGAGAGCCTCGGTGCATGACCACCGCCACACTCCTTCCCCTGCGCGACCGCCTCGGCCTGCCCGACACCGCCGGCCGCGCCCGTCTGATCGGCGCCCACCTCGTCGACAGTCTCGGCACCGGGCTGATCCTCGCCTTCGTCCTCGTCTACTTCACCCACACCACCGACCTCCCGCTCGCCGCGGTCGGCGCCGCCGTCTCCACCGCCCGGCTGCTCGCCCTGCCCACCGCCCTCGCGGTCGGCCCACTGATCGACCGCCACGGCGCCCGCGTCGTGGCGGTCGGCGCCAACGCGCTCTCCGCGCTCGCCTACTGCGGGTTCCTGCTCACCCACCAGGCCTGGCAGATCGTCCTGGTCTGCCTGCTCGCCCAGATCGGCCACGTCGGCTACTGGACCGCCAGCACCGGCCTGGTGGTCCTCGCCTCCGACCAGGGCGAGCGCACCCGGTGGTTCGCTCTCGTGCAGACACTGCGCAACACCGGCATGGGCCTCGGCGGGGCGCTGGGAGCCGTCCTGATGACCGGCGGCGGTACCGGAGCGCTACGGCTGCTGGTGGTGCTCAACGCGGCAAGCTACCTGCTCGCATCCATCCTGCTGGCCACGTGGCGGCCCACCACCGCACCCGCCCGGGAAGCCAGGACGGCCGAGACGGGCAGCTACCGGGAGGTGCTACGGGACCGGCGATACCTGCTGCTGGTGGCGGTCAACCTCAGCTTCGTCTTCGCGTCGATGATCCTCAGCATGCTGCTGGCCGTCTACCTCACCGCCGGCCTGCACCGCAACGCCTCGGTGGCCGGCTCCCTCCTCGTCCTCAACGGCGTGCAGGTCGTTCTGACCCAGAGCGTCGTCGCCCGCCGCCTGGAGGGTCGGCGCCCCACCCGGGTAGTCGCCGCCGGGGCACTCCTCAACGCGCTCGCCTTCGGCCTCTTCGCGCTGCTCGCAGCCGCCCCCGGCTGGGCCGTCCTGCCGGGCCTGTACACCGCGATGCTCGTGTACAACCTCGCCGAGACCGTCGCGACCCCCAGCCGGGAGGACCTCAGCGTCTCACTCGCCGACCCGGCCCAGCGCGGCCGCTACCTGGCCGTCTACCAACTCTCCTGGAACGTCGGCCAAGCCGTCGCCCCCGGCCTGCTCACCCTGCTACTCGACCACGGCGCCGCCTGGCCCTGGCTCTTCCTGCTCACCCTCAGTCTGGCCGCGGTGCCCGGCCTACTGTGGCTCGGTCGGCGTCCCGACACCTCGCGTGCCCGGCCTGCCTGACGAGCCGGGTGAAGCAGACCACGGCCGGACCGGCCGCCGCGGCGATCCGCTCGTGGAACTCCTCATGCGCCTCGGGCCCCGGCCGCCGGGCAAGGTGTGTCATGCGTCGGGAAAAGTTGACATGTCGGGAGTCTCCGACGCATGGTGGAGGCATGGCGGACGTCGATGTCTTCAGTGCGCTGGCCAACCCGGTGCGGCGCAAGTTGCTGGAAAGCCTGCAGGGTGGGCCCCGGGCGGCGGGCGAGCTGGCGGGTGACTTCGAGCTCAGCAGGCCGGCGGTGTCCGAGCACCTGGCGGTGCTCAAGAGTGCCCGGCTGGTGCGGGAGGAGCCGCGGGGGCGGCACCGCTATTACCACCTGGAGGCCACTCCCCTCGCCGAGGTCGAGGAGTGGCTGCACCCCTTCGAGCACTACTGGCCGGCGCGGATGCGTTCGCTGCGCGGGCTCCTGGACGAGGAGAGTCAATGACCGAGAAGGCCGTCATCAACTGCGACGAGTTCCTGCCGTACCCGCCGGCGCGGGTGTGGGAGGCGTTGACGGATCCGGAGCTGCACGCCCGGTGGTGGGCGGCGGGGGACGTCAAGGCGGTGGTGGGGCACCGGTTCACGCTCGACATGGGGCCGTTCGGGCAGCAGCCGTGCGAGGTGGTCGCCGTCGAGCCGGAGCGGCTGCTGAGCTACAGCTTCGCCGCGGGCACGCTGGACACCACCGTGACGTGGCGGCTCGTCCCCGAGGGGCGTGGCACCCGCCTGCTGCTGGAGCACGCGGGCTTCGACCTCGACACCCCGATGGGCCGGCAGGCCCACCAGGGCATGGGCCAGGGCTGGCCCGGGGTCCTGCGGCGGATCGCGCCGGCCCTGGCGGAGTGAGGCCGGGCCGGAGCGTCAGGCGCGGCCGAGGACGCGGTCCACGGTGATCTCCAGGACGACGCGGTCCGGGTTGACGCGCGGCTCGCGGTAGCGCTCGGCGTAGCGGCGTTCGGCGTCGGCGACCTCGTCGGGCTCGGAGCGCACCACGGCGACGCCCTCCAGGGTGGACCAGCGGGCGCGGTCCACCTGGCAGACGGCGACGCGCTGGCCCTCGGGGCCGGCCTCGGCGACGTTGCGCGCCTTGCGGCTGGTACGGCTGGTGATCACCCGCGCGATGCCCGTCTTCGGGTCGTACGTGACGCCGACCGGCACGACGTGCGGGGAGCCGTCGGGGCGCCGGGTGGTGAGGGTGGAGATGTGGCGCTCGCGCCAGAAGGCGAGGAAGGCGTCGTCGAGGTCGCGGGGGTCGTGGGCCATGCTCGCGATCGTACGGCCCCCGGGGAAGGCCGGTTTCCCCGGGGGCCGCAGGCGTCAGTGCCCGCGGGCGATCCACTCGGGCAGGGCCGGGGCCTCGGCGCCGATCGTGGTCGGGTCGCCGTGGCCGGTGCGGACCACGGTCTCCGGCGGGAGGGTGAGGAGCCGGTCCCGGATGGAGTCGATGATCGTCGGGAAGTGCGAGAACGACCGGCCCGTCGCGCCGGGGCCGCCGTGGAAGAGGGTGTCGCCGGTGAAGACGGTGCCGAGTTCCGGGGCGTACAGGCAGACGGCGCCCGGCGCGTGGCCGGGGGTGTGCAGGACGGTCAGCGCGGTGCCGGCCACCTCGATCCGCCCGCCGTCGGCGAGTTCGCCGTCCGGGAGGCGTTCGGGGTGGGTGAGCTTCCACAGCGGGAGGTCGTCCGGGTGCAGCAGGATCGGCGCGCCGGTGCGCGCGGCGAGCGCGGGGGCGGCGTCGATGTGGTCGTTGTGGGCGTGGGTGGAGACGATCGCGAGCAGCCGGCGCCCGCCGAGCGCGGCCTCGATCGCGTCGGCGTCGTGCGCGGCGTCGATCACCACGGCCTCGGTGTCGTCGCCGACGATCCAGACGTTGTTCTCCACCTCCCAGCTGCCGCCGTCGAGTTCGAACACCCCGGCCGTCACGAGCCGGTCCACGTACGCCGTCACAGGACCACCACCGAGCGGAGGACGTCGCCCTGGTGCATGCGCTCGAACGCCTGCTCCACCGCGTCGAGTTCGATCGTCTCGGTGACGAACGCGCCGAGGTCCAGGCGGCCCTGGAGGTAGAGGTCGATGAGCATCGGGAAGTCCCGGGAGGGCAGGCAGTCGCCGTACCAGGAGGACTTGAGGGCGCCGCCGCGGCCGAAGACGTCGAGCAGCGGGAGTTCCAGCGTCATCTCCGGGGTGGGCACGCCGACCAGGACGACGGTGCCGGCGAGGTCGCGGGCGTAGAAGGCCTGCTTGTACGTCTCGGGGCGGCCGACCGCCTCGACGACGACGTCCGCGCCGTGGCCGCCGGTGAGCTCGCGGATGGCCTCGACCGGGTCCGTGGTGCGGGAGTTGACGGTGTGGGTGGCGCCGAGCGTGCGGGCCGTCTCCAGCTTGCGGTCGTCGATGTCGACGGCGATGATCCGCGCCGCGCCCGCCAGGCGGGAGCCCAGGACCGCCGCGCCGCCGACGCCGCCGCAGCCGATCACGGCGACGGAGTCGCCCCGGCCGACGCCGCCGGTGTTGATCGCGGCGCCGAGGCCCGCCATGACGCCGCAGCCCAGCAGGCCCGCGAC
>NZ_JBFBDY010000237.1:0-9566 GCF_040683475.1 Kitasatospora sp. NPDC093558
CGCTACGCCGCCTGCGGGAGGGCCGCGCCCTGCCCGGCCTCTCCCTCGGCGCCCTCTGCCTCGGCTACGCGTGCGGCGCCGCGACCGGCTGGGGATCCCACCAACTCGCGGTCTTCATGGGTGATTTCGGGCTCGCCGCGGCGGCCCTCGCAGCGGCCCTGTCCTGCCTGGTGTATGGCTGCACGGTCGGCGGCCACGCCCGGCCGGCCTGGCTGCTGTTCGGCCTCTCCTCGCTCACCGTGGCCTTCGGCAACGGCACCTGGGGCTGGTACGAGCTCGTCGAGCGCACCGCCCTGCCGCAGGACTCGCTCGCCGCGTACGCGTTCCTGCTGTTCGCCCCGCTCTCCATCACCGGCATCCTGGTGCTCGCCCAGCGACCGCGCTCCGCGGCCGGCTGGCTCTGCCTCCTGCTGGACGGCTGGCTGATCGCCGGCTCGCTGTTCACCCTCAGCTGGAGCCTGGCGCTCGGCCGGATCGCCGCCGGCGAGGGCGGCTCGGTGCTGACCCTGGCCCTCAAACTGGCCTACCCGGTGCTGGACATCCTGCTGGTCAGCCTGGTGGTCGGGCTGCGCTTCGGCGGCCGGGACGGCAACCGGGCGGCCGTGCACACCGCGATGATGGCGCTCGCCGTCACCGTGATCTGCGACGCCCTGTTCACCTCCCCGGCGCTGCACAGCAGCTACCACTCCGGCGAACTCCTCGACGCCGGCTGGTTCTCCGGCAGCCTGCTGCTGGCCTGGGCGCCGTGGTCGCCGCGCTGGCGCCGCCCGCTGCGCGAGCACCCGTCGGCCGGCGGCCTGCCGCGCCGCCGGGTGGCCACCACGTTCAGCGCGCTCACCCCGTACGCCGCCGCGGCGGTCTGCACCGCCGGGATCCTCTACAACGCGCTCGGCGGGCGCCAGCTCGACCGGGTGGTGGCCGCGGCCGCCTGCACCGTCGGCCTCGCGCTCATCCTGCGCCAGGGCGTGATGCTGCTCGACAACCTCTCGCTCGCCCAGGAACTCGCCCACAAGGAGGCGCACTTCCGCTCCCTGGTGCAGGGCTCCAGCGACGTCATCATGATCGCCGGCGCCAACGGCGTCCTCTCGTACGTCTCCCCGGCCGCGCTCGGCGTCTACGGGCGCGACCCGGAGGAACTGGTCGGCGGCAACCTGCTGGACCTCGTCCACCCCGAGGACCTCGACCGGGTGCTCGGCGAGGTGCGCCGCTACCTCGCCCGGGTCCGCCTCACCGCGCACCGCTCGCCGGGCACCGCCGAGCCGTCCGCCCGGGTCGAGTGCCGGATCCGCTCCGGCGGCGGCGAGTGGCTGCACGTCGAGTCCACCGTCAGCCGGCACCGCGACGGGCTGATCCTCAACAGCCGGGACGTCACCGAACGCGTCATGCTGCAGGCCCAGTTGCAGCACAACGCCTTCCACGACCCGCTCACCGACCTGCCCAACCGGGCGCTGTTCACCCAGCGGCTGCGGGCCGCCCTCGCCGCCCGCGACCGGCAGGGCGGCCGGGGCGAGCCGGGCGCCGGGATCGCCGTGCTCTTCCTCGACCTGGACGGCTTCAAGGCGGTCAACGACAGTGCCGGCCACCAGGTCGGCGACGAGCTCCTGGTGCAGGCCGCCCGCCGCCTCCAGGGCGCCGTGCGCTGCGGGGACACCGTCGCCCGCTTCGGCGGCGACGAGTTCGCCGCGCTGGTGTGCGGCCCGCTCGGCCGCCTCCAGGTCCAGGAGCTCGCCGAGCGGCTGCGGGTCGCGCTGTCCGAGCCGTACTGGATCGGCGGCGCCGAACTCGCCGTCGCCGCGAGCATCGGCATCGCCTTCGGCACCCCCGAGCGCGGCCCGGCCGCCGACCCGCGCACCGGCGCCGACGAGCTCATGCGCAACGCCGACCTCGCGATGTACCGGGCCAAGTCCGAGGGCAAGGGCCGGGTGGTGCTCTACAGCCCCGCCATGCGGGCCGACCTGGAGCGCCGCACCGAACTGGACGAGCGGCTGCGGGTCGCCGTCCGCGAGGGCGGCTTCACGCTGCTCCACCAGCCCGTGGTGGACCTCGCCAGCGGCGCCGTGACCGGCGTCGAGGCGCAGGCCCGCTGGCGCTCGGCGAAGGGCCTGCTGCTCACCCCCGCCGAGTTCCTGCGCTCGGCCGAGCACGGCGACGCGGCCACCCGGTTCGCCCGCTGGCTGGTCCACGAGTCGGTGGCCGCCGCCGCGGACCGGCGCGGCCTGCCCGCCCTCTCCCGCTCGGGCCCCGCGCCGGTGCCCGTCGCGGTCCGCCTCTCCGCCGAGCGCCTGTGCTCGCCCGGACTGTACGAGACGGTCGCCGCCGCACTGCGCGAGCACCGGCTGCCGGCCGGCGAGCTGGTGATCGAGGTGGCCAGGATGGGCCCCGACGCCCTCGCCGACGAACTCGGCCGCCGCCTGGCGGCGTTGCGCCGGCTCGGCGTCGCCACCGTCCTGGCCGGTTACGGCGCCGGCAGCGGCTCGCTCGGCGCCCTCGCCCGGCTGCCGCTGGACGGCCTCAAGCTGGACCGCAGCCTCGTCCAGGACCTCGGCGAGTCCGCGCTCAGCCGCACCCTCGCCGGGCACGCGCTGCGCCTCGGCCGCGACCTCGGGCTGCACACCGGCGCCGAGGGGGTCGACCTGCCCCGGCAGATCGCCGCCCTCCAGGAGCTCGGCTGCCGCCAGGGCCAGGGCTCGGCCTTCGCCCCGCCGCTCGACGAGGCCCGGCTGCGCCGCGCCCTGGTGCGCCGCGGCTACCCGCTGCCCAGACCGCTCGGCTCGCTCTCCGCCCGCCGCGCGTACCTGGCCGCGGACACCCGGACGAGTGGCCGCGGGGAGCCTCCCGGAGGGCGTGTCGTACCTCACCACGGGGCCTGTGACCAGCCCGAACACCGGGCCGTGGCAGGTCCGGGCGGGGGTCCGCATGGCGAGACGGCCGTCCCACCTGCTTGACACGTGACCCCGCACGGGAGGAAGGTCGTTGCCATGCGCACCCGAATTCTCGTACTTGGCGGGCGCGTCGGCTGAGCGGGCACGCACGTCCCGCTTGTGACAGACCGACGCGCCACCCCTCGCATGCCCTTGGCACGAGGGGTTTTTTGTTGCACTGACGCTGTTCCATCCACGCAAGACCCCTGGCCACAACTGCTCCGCGAACCCCACGGAAACGGGGAAAAGCGGGACGATTGAGGCAGAGCCGGCGATCGGCCCGGACCGGGACCCCACCCTCGCAGCATTCGGGGCCCGCACCACCGGGCCGGCAAAACCCGAGAAGAGACAGGCAGATGACCGAGCACGCCGCATCCCCCCGCCGCGGGGACAACCCGGCCGCCCACGCTCCCGCTCCCCAGCACGTCGTCGAGACCATGACCGGCGCCCAGTCGCTCATCCGCTCGCTCGAAGCCGTGGGCGCGGACACCGTGTTCGGCATCCCGGGCGGGGCCATCCTCCCCGCCTACGACCCGCTGATGGACTCGGTCAAGGTGCGCCACATCCTGGTCCGCCACGAGCAGGGCGCGGGCCACGCCGCCACCGGCTACGCCCAGGCCACCGGCCGGGTCGGAGTCTGCATGGCCACCTCGGGCCCGGGCGCGACCAACCTCGTGACCCCGATCGCCGACGCCTACATGGACTCCGTCCCGGTGGTCGCGATCACCGGCCAGGTCGCCTCCAAGGCGATCGGCACCGACGCCTTCCAGGAGGCGGACATCTGCGGCATCACGATGCCCATCACCAAGCACAACTACCTGGTCACCGACCCCGCCGAGATCCCCCGGGTGATCGCCGAGGCGTTCCACATCGCGGCCACCGGCCGCCCCGGCCCGGTCCTGGTCGACATCGCCAAGGACGCCCTCCAGGCCACCACGACCTTCCGCTGGCCGGTCGAGACCTCGCTGCCCGGCTACCGCCCGGTCACCAAGCCGCACGCCAAGCAGATCCGCGAGGCCGCGAAGATGCTGGTGGGCGCCAAGCGCCCGGTGCTGTACGTCGGCGGCGGCGTGATCAAGGCGCAGGCCACCGCCGAGCTGCGGATCCTGGCCGAGCTGACCGGCGCCCCGGTCGTCACCACGCTGATGGCGCTCGGCGCCTTCCCCGACAGCCACCCGCAGCACCTGGGCATGCCCGGCATGCACGGCACCGTCCCGGCCGTCACCGCGCTGCAGAAGGCGGACCTGCTGTTCACCCTCGGCGCGCGCTTCGACGACCGCGTCACCGGCAAGCTGGACAGCTTCGCCCCGTACGCCAAGGTCGTCCACGCGGACATCGACCCGGCCGAGATCGGCAAGAACCGCCCGGCCGACGTGCCGATCGTCGGTGACGCCCGCGAGGTGCTGGCCGACCTGATCGTCGCCGTGCAGGCCGAGTTCGACGCCGGCCACAAGGGCGACTACACCGAGTGGTGGCAGAAGCTCGACGAGTGGAAGAAGACCTACCCGCTGGGCTACGAGCCGGCCCCGGCCGGGGAGCTCTCGCCGCAGCAGGTCATCGAGCGGATCGGCCGGATCGTCGGCCCGGACGCCATCTACGCGGCCGGCGTCGGCCAGCACCAGATGTGGAGCTCGCAGTTCATCCGCTTCGAGAAGCCGGCCACCTGGCTCAACTCGGGCGGCGCGGGCACCATGGGCTACGCGGTCCCGGCCGCGATGGGCGCCAAGGCGGGCCGTCCGGAGGCCGTGGTCTGGGCGATCGACGGCGACGGCTGCTTCCAGATGACCAACCAGGAGCTGGTCACCTGCGCCCTGAACGGCATCCCGATCAAGGTCGCGGTCATCAACAACGGCTCGCTGGGCATGGTCCGCCAGTGGCAGACGCTGTTCTACAACCAGCGCTACTCCAACACCGTGCTGCACGCCGGCCCCGGCCACGACGGCGTCGAGCCGCCGGAGCAGGGCGGCACCCGGATCCCCGACTTCGTCAAGCTGTCCGAGGCGATGGGCTGCGTCGGCCTGCGCTGCGAGCGCCCCGAGGACCTCGACGCGGTCATCGAGCAGGCGATGGCGATCGACGACCGCCCGGTCGTCATCGACTTCATCGTCCACCAGGACGCCATGGTCTGGCCGATGGTCGCGGCCGGCACCAGCAACGACGAGATCCAGTTCGCCAAGGGCGTCCGCCCCGACTTCGGCGACGACCTCGACTGAAGTCCCTACCCAGAACGACTGAGGAATCCCATGTCCAAGCACACCCTCTCCGTCCTGGTCGAGAACAAGCCCGGCGTGCTCGCCCGCATCGCCGCGCTGTTCTCCCGTCGGGGCTTCAACATCGACTCCCTCGCCGTCGGCCCGACCGAGCACCCGGACGTGTCCCGGATGACGATCGTGGTCAACGTCGAGGACCTCCCGCTGGAACAGGTCACCAAGCAGCTCAACAAGCTCGTGAACGTGATAAAGATCGTCGAACTCGACCAGTCCGCTGCGATCCAGCGGGAACTGGTCCTGGTGAAGGTCCGCGCCGACAACGACACCCGGTCGCAGATCGTCGAGATCGTCCAGCTGTTCCGTGCCAAGACCGTCGACGTGTCGCCCGATGCGGTGACCATCGAGGCCACCGGCAGTTCGGACAAGCTGGAGGCCATGCTCCGGATGCTGGAGCCGTACGGCATCAAGGAACTGGTCCAGTCCGGCCTGGTCGCCATCGGGCGCGGTGCCCGTTCGATCACCGATCGTTCGCTCCGCGCCCTGGACCGCAGCGCGTAACCGGCGTTTCTCACACGCTGAACAAAGACCCCACACCCCGCCGGGTGCGAATACGGTAGGCACCGCGTACCCGGCAACCATCACGCAAGGAGATGTGCCCCCGTGGCCGAGCTGTTCTACGAAGACGACGCCGACCTGTCCATCATCCAGGGCCGCAAGGTCGCGGTCATCGGCTACGGGAGCCAGGGCCACGCCCACGCGCTGTCCCTGCGCGACTCCGGCGCCGACGTCCGCGTCGGTCTCAAGCCCGAGTCCAAGTCCCGTGCCAAGGCCGAGGAGGCCGGCCTGCGCGTGGTCACCCCCGCCGAGGCCGCGGCCGAGGCCGACGTCATCATGATCCTGGTGCCGGACCCGATCCAGGCCGACGTCTACGAGGCGGACATCGCCCCGCACCTGAAGTCCGGCGACGCCCTGTTCTTCGGCCACGGCCTGAACATCCGCTTCGGCTTCATCAAGCCCCCGGCGGACGTCGACGTCTGCATGGTCGCCCCGAAGGGCCCGGGCCACCTGGTCCGCCGCCAGTACGAGGAGGGCCGCGGCGTCCCCGCGATCGTCGCGGTCGAGCAGGACGCCACCGGCAACGCCTTTGCCCTCGCGCTGTCCTACGCCAAGGGCCTCGGCGCCACCAAGGCCGGCGTCATCAAGACCACCTTCACCGAGGAGACCGAGACCGACCTGTTCGGTGAGCAGGCCGTCCTGTGCGGTGGCACCGCGGCCCTGGTGAAGGCCGGGTTCGAGACCCTGGTCGAGGCCGGCTACCAGCCGGAGATCGCCTACTTCGAGTGCCTGCACGAGCTGAAGCTCATCGTCGACCTGATGTACGAGGGCGGCCTGGAGAAGATGCGCTGGTCGGTCTCCGAGACCGCCGAGTGGGGCGACTACGTCACCGGCCCGCGCATCATCACCGACGCCACCAAGGCCGAGATGAAGAAGGTCCTCGCCGAGATCCAGGACGGCACCTTCGCCAACACCTGGATCGCCGAGTACAAGGCCGGTCTGCCCAAGTACAACGAGTACAAGAAGGCCGACGAGGACCACCTGCTGGAGACCACCGGCAAGAAGCTGCGCTCGCTGATGAGCTGGGTCAACGAGAAGGCCTGACCCGTTCCGCAACTCCCTTGTACAAGTAGGCTGCTCCCGTCCGGGTGATTTCGCCGGACGGGAGCAGCCTCGTACTCTGCCCGTCGATACACTTCCGAGTGCGCGTCAGGCCCACAGCGTCGTGCGTCTACCTACGCGGCATGCCACCTTCCCCCGCCCTCACACGCCACCGCCGTGCCCAGGGGAACCGGACAGTTAAGGACACACTGTCGTGAGCAAATCCGTAGTACTGATCGCCGAAGAGCTGTCGCCCGCCACCGTCGACGCCCTCGGCCCCGACTTCGAGATCCGCCACTGCAACGGTGCCGACCGCACCGAACTGCTCACCGCGATCGCCGACGTCGACGCGATCCTGATCCGCTCCGCCACCAAGGTCGACGCGGAGGCGCTGGCCGCGGCCCGCAAGCTGAAGGTCGTCGCCCGGGCCGGCGTGGGCCTGGACAACGTGGACGTCTCCGCCGCCACCAAGGCCGGCGTGATGGTCGTCAACGCGCCGACCTCCAACATCGTCACCGCCGCCGAGCTCGCCTGCGGCCTGCTGATCTCCGTCGCCCGCAACATCGCGCCGGCCAACGCCGCGCTCAAGCAGGGCGAGTGGAAGCGCAACAAGTACACCGGCGTCGAGCTGAGCGAGAAGGTCCTCGGCGTCGTCGGCCTCGGCCGGATCGGCGTCCTGGTCGCGCAGCGGATGTCCGCGTTCGGCATGAAGATCGTCGCGTACGACCCCTACATCCAGGCCGCCCGCGCCGCGCAGATGGGCGTCAAGCTGGTCTCGCTCGAAGAGCTGCTGGAGGTCTCGGACTTCATCACCGTCCACCTCCCGAAGACCCCCGAGACGATCGGCCTGATCGGCGACGAGGCGCTGCACAAGGTCAAGCCGAGCGTGCGCATCGTCAACGCCGCGCGCGGCGGCATCGTCGACGAGGAGGCGCTCGCGAGCGCCCTGCGCGACGGCCGGGTGGCCGGCGCCGGCCTCGACGTGTACGCCAAGGAGCCGTGCACCGACTCCCCGCTGTTCGGCTTCGACAACGTCGTCGCCACCCCGCACCTGGGCGCCTCCACCGACGAGGCGCAGGAGAAGGCCGGCATCGCGGTCGCCAAGTCGGTGCGCCTCGCGCTGGCCGGCGAGCTCGTACCGGACGCCGTCAACGTCCAGGGCGGCGTGATCGCCGAGGACGTGCGCCCGGGCCTGCCGCTCGCCGAGAAGCTCGGCCGGATCTTCACCGCGCTGGCCGGCGAGGTCGCCGTCCGGCTCGACGTCGAGGTCCGCGGCGAGATCACCCAGCACGACGTCAAGGTGCTCGAACTGTCCGCGCTGAAGGGCGTGTTCGAGGACGTCGTGGCGGAGACGGTGTCCTACGTCAACGCCCCGCTGTTCGCCCAGGAGCGCGGTGTCGAGGTGCGCCTGACCACCTCCAGCGAGAGCCCCGAGCACCGCAACGTCATCACCGTGCGCGGCACGCTCGCCGACGGCGAGGAGATCGCCATCTCCGGCACGCTGGCCGGCCCGAAGCAGACCCAGAAGATCGTCGGCGTGGACGCCTTCGACGTGGACGTCGCGCTCACCGACCACATGGCGTTCTTCAAGTACGAGGACCGCCCGGGCGTCGTCGGCGTCCTCGGCAAGCACCTCGGCGACGCCGGCATCAACATCGCCGGCATGCAGGTCGCGCGGGACGGCGGCGGCGCGCTCGCGTCCATCACCGTGGACAGCGAGATCCCGCAGGAGGTCCTCTCGGCGATCGCCGCCGAGATCGGCGCCCGCTTCGCGCGCTCGGTCGACCTGGGCTGACCTCCAAGGCCCCGGACAGGGCCCGGACCGCCGTTGCGACGGTGGTCCGGGCCCTGTTGCGTGCGTCCGGGTGACTGCCGTCTCAGATACTAGGAAATCCAAGTATTCGTGCAGACACGGCCGGTCCGGGGTCGTACCGTGGAAGAGCCATACGGTGTGCCGCCCCTGTAGCCAGGGCGCGCGGCCCGTGTGCGCGTGCGCCCCCACGGGCAGGCGACCCCTGCTCCGCGCGCCCGCCCGTCGCCCACCGCCACCCTTCTTGGGACGCGCTGCGCGCGACACCCCTGGTTCTCCCCGTCTTTTCCGCCGCGCTTCTCGCGCGCCGCTTCCAAGGAGTCCGGTATGCCTTCCACCGCCGACCGCCACGTCTCTCCCACTCCCGCCGCCACCCCCGTCCGCGCCCCGCGCCGCCGCCGGGCCGCCGAGCGGAACCCCTTCGCCGCCGCCGCGCTCCAGCGCTCGCTGGACCGCCGCGACAACGGCGGCGTGACCGGCCACCACTGACGGGCCGAGCCGTCCTGGCGTTCATCTGCCGAGTACGCCGGACGGTCTGACAGGCGGTCACCCGGAAGAGTGCACCTTGCCTCCGTCCGGGGGACGGTGCTCGCACCGCCCGGCGCGATCATCCTAATTTGGGGCCCCCGGAGGGGTGATCGACGCCCGCGCGGGCGGGCGTCAGCGACCTCCTCGGTGTGCGGATCCGTCCCCCTTGCCGGGGGAGAGGGCCCACGTGCGTCTGTCATCCGTCCGCCGTTCGCTCGCCCGGATCGGCGTCACCCTGACCCTGCTGGCGGGCACTGCCGCGCTCGCCGCCTCCCCGGCGGGCGGCAGTCCGCCGACGGATCCGCCCGGGTCCGACCGCGCGACGTCCGACCTGCTGGAACTCGGCACCGAGGCCGCCGGCCCGGCCTGGCGGCGCGCCGCCGACGGGGCCCGGCGGGCCCGGCGCTCCCCGGAGGAGGTCCGCCGGGAGGCCGCCCGGGC